>NZ_JASPFC010000011.1:0-101980 GCF_031296635.1 Actinomyces acetigenes | reverse complement strand
ATCTGCAGGCCGGAGCGCAGGATGTAGTTCTTAATCTCGGTCATCGTCGCCTCCGCCTGGGTGACGGGCGACGACATCAGCGTGGAGTAGGGGCCGTGAGGGATGATCGGCTCATCGGTCGTGAGTGTGATGTTCGTCTCGTCACCTGTGGTGGTGACTGCTTGTGGTGCGGGTGCTCTGTTCACGGTGCTGTTCTTCTTGGTACTAGCCACGGTTCTTGCCCTGTCAATCATTGTTGATCACTACGATGTGATTCCGCTCGTTGAACGACTCGCCCCGGCAGTGGGGCGGGAGGTCGTGAGTGTCTTGCCTGCGAAGTCGTGAGTGGTCTGGACGTCCTGACTTCTGCTACAGTCATCCTACCAACGTCAGACATAAGACGTCAGACATCAGGAGAGAATCAATGGCGATCACGACTCCGGCGGGTACCAGCCGCCGCAACTTCATCAGGCTGACCGGCACCCTGGGTGTGGCTGCCGGTCTTGCGGCCAGCGTGGCGGCGTGCGGCAAGAAGGGAGGTAAGGCGGCGAACAAGGACGGCGTCATCACGGCGGGCATCTCCTACGAGCTGGGCACCAACGGCTACGACCCCGCGACGACCAGCTCCGCCCTCACGATTGCGGCCAACTGGCACACCATGGAGGGGCTCACCGATATTCACCCGGCGACCCGTGAGGTGTACGCGGCTCTGGCGGCGGAGATGCCCAAGAAGGTGGACGACACCACCTACGAGGTGACGCTGCGCAAGGACGCGAAGTTCTCCAACGGCTCGGCCGTGACCGCTGAGGATGTCGTCTACTCCTTCGAGCGCATCCTGGTTAAGAGCTTGCCGCCGTACTCGAACTTCCTCCCCTTCATCGACAAGGTGGAGGCCAAGGATGCCAGTACCGTCACCTTCAAGCTCAAGCACGCCTTCGTGCTCCTGCCTGAGCGTCTCAGTGTCGTCAAGATCGTCCCCAAGGCGGTCGTCGAGGCCGACCCCAAGAAGTTCACGTACAACCCTGTTGGCAGCGGGCCCTACAAGATGACGGACAACGGTGCGGCGAAGCAGGTCATCGTGTTCGAGCGCAATGACCACTACAACGGTCCGTACCCGGCACTGGTCAAGACCATGAAGTGGAACATCATGCCCGATGACACCACCCGTACCAACGCGATGACCTCTGGCTCCGTGCAGGCCATCGACGCCGTCCCTGCGGCCAACCTGCCGACCTTCAAGGAGCCGATCAAGGTCTCGGCGCTGCAGGGATTCAGTCTGCTCTTCGCCATGTTCAACAACACCTCCTTCTCCAATGTCAAGGCCCGCCAGGCGGTGCTCTACGCCCTGGACTACGACAAGATCTGTAAGGACGCCATGGCTGGGCTGGCGACGCCGGCGACCTGCTTCGTCCAGGAGGGGCACCCCGCGTACAGGAAGGCCAAGACGGTCTACTCCAAGGACCTCGACAAGGCCAAGGCGCTCCTGGCTGAGGCCGGGATCACCAGTATCAGGATGCTGTGCTCGGACCACGGCTGGTTCTCCGGGGTGCGTCCCGTCATCCGGGAGAACCTCGAGGCTCTTGGGGTCACGGTCAGCTATGACGAGAAGAAGTCCTCCGATTTGTACAACTTCATTGAGTCCGAGGACGGGGCGAACGCGTGGGACGTCGTCATCGCGCCCGGGGATCCCTCGGTCTTCGGTGAAGATGGGGACCTGCTCATGCGCTGGTGGTATGACACGCCTACGTGGATCGAGAATCGCATGCACTGGAAGGGCTCGGAGGGGCAGAAGGCGATCTATGCACTGCTCGAGGAGGGGGCCAAGCTCGAGGGTGATCAGCAGATCGCCAAGTGGCAGGAGACCTTCGACAAGATCTCGGAGGAGGTTCCCCTCTACCCGATCTTCCACCGTAAGAGCCCGATTGCCTACAACTCCTCGACCCTCAAGGACTTCCAGCCGATCAAGCTGACCGCGCTGTCCTTCCTTGGGACGGGGTCGACCAAGTCCTGAGAATCACACGCGGGCGGTGCGTCACTCTCTGGAGGGTGCTGCGCCGCCCGCGCTGCGCTTGTGGCGTCGGTGTGTCCGAGGCGAAAGCAACGGACTTGCGATCTGACGTCAGACATCAGACAATTGGGATGGTGGTCGACCTTGCGGCCGCCACGTCACCCAGCCGCCCGCTTAAGGCGGCAGGACGCTAACGCAAAGGAGCATTTCAGTGTCCAACCTCTTCCGCCTGATCGGACGGCGCCTGGTCGCGCTGCCGGTCATGGTGCTGGGCGTGACGCTGCTCGTCTTCGTCGTCATGTCGTTCTCCTCGGCAGACCCGGCGCGCCTCGCGCTGGGTGAGTCGGCCACGCCGGACGCCCTCGAGCAGTACCGAGTCGCCCACCACCTCAACGACCCCCTCCTTCAGCGGTACTGGGACTACCTCGTGGGCCTGGCCCACGGAGACCTCGGCACCTCCTTCACCGGAGTCGATACTTCTCAGCGGGTTGCCGAGGCCTTCCCCATCACGCTCCAGCTGACCTTCATCGGAATCTTCGCAGCCGTCATCGTGGCCACGATCCTGGGAATCATCGCGGCCCTCTACCGCGACAAGTGGCAGGACCAGGTCATCCGAGTCATCTCCATCGCGTGCCTCGCCACCCCGTCCTTCTGGCTCGCCCTGCTGCTCATTCAGTGGTTCTCCACTGTTCCGGGCGGCACTGGCACCTTCCCTGCGCTGGTTGCTGAATGGGTGCCTCTTGACGAGGATCCTGCCGCCTATGTCAACCAGATCTTCCTGCCGGCCCTGGCCATCGCGGTGCCCAATGCCGGCTCACTGACCCGTGTGGTCCGTACCGCCATGGTCGAGGAGCTCGACCGCGACTACGTGCGCACCGCCATCGGCGGCGGTGTCCCCAGGAACGTCGTCGTGGCTCGCAACGTGCTGCGCAACGCTCTCATCACGCCGTTGACCGTGCTGGGCCTGCGCTTCGGCTACGCCATGGGGGGCGCCGTCGTCATCGAGATGATCTTCAACATCCAGGGGATGGGCAAGCTCATCTTCGAGGGCATTACCCGTAATGACGTGAACGTCGTTCAGGGAGTCTCCATTACGGTGGCACTGGCCTTCATCATTATCAACATTGTTGTTGACATGCTCTACGTCCTCGTCAACCCACGAATCAGGAGCATCTGATGCTGCACCGCTCCACACTGGATAAGGCCTCCAAGCCCGGGACGCGCTTTCAGGGCTGGAAGGCGCTTCCCCTGGGCTCCAAGATCGCTGTCGTCGTACTCGGCCTCATCACTCTTATCGCTATCCTGGCTCCTGTCGTCGCCCCCTACTCTCCCAATGCGACAGGGCTCGCGGTGGCCAAGTCGACCGCCCACATTGAGGGAATTGAGGGCGCTGGAAATCTGACCACCAGTGACCTCTCCGTGGCCCCCTCGATGTCGCACCTGTTCGGTACCGATGCCACAGGCCGCGACATCTTCTCCCGCGCCGTCTACGGCTCGAGGGTCTCGCTGGTCGTGGGTCTGACGGCCACTGGCCTGGCCCTCCTGGTGGCCTCGGTCCTCGGCGCCATCGCCGCCACCTCCCGCAAGTGGATCGCTGAGACGCTCATGCGCGTGCTCGACGTCGTCATGTCCTTCCCGGGAATCGCTCTGGCGGCCGTCCTCGTCTCGGCGATGTCGACCCGCCTGCCGATGCTGCCGGTCATCATCGTCTCCATCGGCATCCTCTACATCCCCCAGCTCACCCGCGTGGTGCGCGCCAACATCATCTCCCAGTTCGGGGAGGACTATGTGGCCGCCTCCAAGGTAATGGGTGCCCCGGTGCCGTGGATCCTCCTCAAGCACGTGGCCCGCAACTGCATCGCCCCCATCATGGTCTTCGCGACCGTCCTGGTGGCTGACGCGATCGTCTTCGAGGCCTCGCTGTCCTTCATCGGTGCGGGCATCAAGTCCGTCAACACCCCGACCTGGGGCAACATGCTCTCCGAGGGCAAGGAGCTGCTCCTGTCGGGTCACTGGTGGCCGACCTTCTTCCCCGGCCTGCTCATCCTCATCACCACCCTGTGCCTCAACGTCCTGTCCGAGGGGCTCACCGACGCGATGGCCTCGCCGCGCATCAAGGCCAAGCCCGACGTCCAGGCCGATGAGGAGGCCATGGAGGCCCAGGAGACCCTGGAGGCCTGGGACGACGCCGCCGAGGCGGTGGTCGCCAACGCCTCCGTCGCCGATGGCGATGACGCCACGAACGGGCTGAGCTCGCTGACCGGCGTCGTCGCTCCTGCAGCAGAGGACGTTTCTCTGTCCGAGCGGCTCAGCTCCCTGCGGGTGGCCGAGCTCGCCCGGAAGGACCGGCTGGTCTACGAGGACACCGGTGAGGACCCGGTCCTGGAGGTCAAGAACCTCTCGATCGCCTTCCCCGAGCAGCACGGTGAGGTCAACATCGTCGACGGCGTCTCCTTCTCCGTGCGCCCCGGCGAGACCATGGGACTGGTGGGGGAGTCCGGCTGCGGCAAGTCCATCAGCTCGATGGCCGTCATGGGGCTGCTGCCTCCCTCTGCCCGGCTCTCCGGTGAAATCCTCTTCAAGGGGCGCAACATCCTTAAGATGACGCCCGCCGAGCACAACGCACTGCGCGGTCACGAGATGAGCATGGTCTACCAGGACGCCCTGTCCTCGCTGAACCCCTCCATGCTCATCCGCACCCAGATGGCTCAGCTCAGCGCGCGAGGAGGCACTCGTAGCTCCTCCGAGCTGCTCGAGCTGGTGGGGCTCGACCCCAAGCGCACGCTGCGCAGCTATCCGCACGAGCTCTCCGGCGGTCAGCGCCAGCGCGTTCTCATCGCCATGGCGCTGACCCGCGACCCCGCCCTGGTCCTGGCCGACGAGCCGACGACCGCCCTGGACGTGACCGTCCAGAAGCAGGTCATCGACCTGCTCAACGAGCTGCGTGAGAAGCTCGGCTTCGCGATGGTCTTCGTCTCGCACGACCTGGCCCTGGTGGCCAAGCTGGCGCACCGGATCACCGTGATGTACGCGGGCCAGGTGGTGGAGCAGGCGCCCACCAGCGAGCTGCTGGCCAACCCGGTTCACGAGTACACCCGGGGCCTTCTCGGAGCCGTGCTCTCCATCGAGGCCGGCTCCAAACGGCTCCACCAGGTGCGAGGGGTCGTCCCCTCACCCAGCGAGTTCGTCAAGGGAGACCGGTTCGCTCCGCGATCGTCCCACCCGACGGTCGGACTTGAGACCCGTCCGGTGCTCAAGCCCGTGCCGGGCACGACGGAGCACAGCTACGCCATCACCCCCGAGCTCGAGGCTCTGCTCGCGAAGGAGAAGCACTGATGTCGCCCAACACGTCTGCATCGTCCTCATGGAGCGAGGACCAGCCGATCGTCGAGCTCAGGGACGTCAACGTCATCCACAAGTCCCGCACCGGCGGCCTGTTCAACCCGGACACGGTGCACGCGGTCAACAACGTCTCGCTGAGCGTCAAGCGCGGAGAGACACTGGGGCTCGTGGGGGAGTCGGGATGCGGCAAGTCCACGACCGCCCGAGTCATGGTGGGGCTGCAGCCGGTCACCTCCGGTGAGGTCATCTTCAAGGGCCGTCCGTTGGGGCGCTCGGCCTCGGACCGTCGCGAGCTGGGACGCAGCATCTCGGTGGTTTTCCAGGATCCGGCCACGGCCCTCAACCCGCGCATGATCGTGCACGACGCGCTCATTGACCCGCTCAACGTCCACGGAATCGGGTCCTCCAGGGAGCGCGAGGCCCGGGTTCGCGACCTGCTCCACCTGGTCGGGCTGCCCCCCAGCGCACTCAACGTGCTGCCTCGGCAGATCTCCGGTGGTCAGCGCCAGCGCGTCGCCATCGCCCGAGCGCTCGCTCTGGACCCCGACATCATCGTGGCCGACGAGCCCACCTCCGCTCTGGACGTCTCGGTGCGCGCCCAGGTGCTCAACCTCCTCCAGGACCTCAAGGCCTCCTTGGGGCTGGGGCTGGTGTTCATCAGTCACGACATCAACACGGTGCGCTACGTCTCGGACCGGATCGCCGTCATGTACTTCGGCAAGATCCTCGAGATCAACACCACTGAGGAGATCTTTAACAATCCTCAGGAGGAGTACACGCGCACTCTGCTGTCGGCAGTGCCCTCGCTGCTCGATGTCTGAGTAGACGGCCCCTGTCGCGGCCGGGGCCGTCAGCACCTCCGGTGAGGGGCGAACCCACTTGGGTCCGCCCCTCACCCGGCGCATCAGGGCGCCGGCCAACCCAGGCACCGGGGTGGCGCCAACCGAGAGCATCTGCAACAATACCTCGTGACGTCAGATGTCAGACGTCCGATAACCTTTCAATGAAGAGAGTCACCACAATGGACAACCGTTTCACCGGCGTCATCCCGCCGGTTGTCACCCCTTTCACCGCCGAGGGCGAGGTTGACTTCGACAGCCTGGACAAGGTCGTCGAGCACCTCATCGCCGGTGGTGTTAACGGCCTGTTCGCCTTGGGATCCTCCGGAGAGGTCGCCTACCTCACCGACGCCCAGCGCGACGCCGTCATCGAGCGAGTCGTCAAGACCGCGGCAGGACGCGTCCCGGTGCTTGCCGGTGCCATCGACACCACCGCCCACCGGGTCATCGACCAGGCTCGCCGGGCTGCCGCCCTGGGCGCCGAGGCGATCGTGGCCACCTGCCCGTTCTACGCGCTCAACGACGCCGAGGAGATCAAGGCTCACTTCCGCGCCATCGCCGCGGCCATTGACGTCCCCGTCTTCGCCTATGACGTTCCCGTGCGCCTCGGCGGCGCCAAGCTCGGTTGCGACCTGCTCGTCGAGCTGGGCAAGGAGGGCGTCCTGGTCGGTGTCAAGGACTCCTCCGGCAACGACGTCGCCTTCCGCAGGCTGGTTGCCGCCAACGAGGCCGCCGGCCACCCCCTGGCCCTTCTGACCGGCCACGAGTGCGTCGTCGACGGCATGCTCCTGCTGGGCGCCGACGGCCTCGTCCCCGGATACGGCAACGTGGACCCGGTCCGCTACGCCCAGATGTGGAAGGCCTCCCGCGAGGGGGCATGGGATCAGGTGCGCCGCCTCCAGGACGAGGTGTGTGCCGGCTTCGAGATCGTCTTCGTGCCCCAGGGCCGCTCGGCCGACGCGACCGGTATCGGAGCCTTCAAGACCGCCATGGAGGCGATCGGGATCATCGCCACCAACGAGATGGCCTTCCCCGTCAAGGCTCTCGAGGGTGAGACCAAGGAGCGGGTCCTGCAGATCGTCAAGGCCCAGGGCCTCATCTGACGTCCCGACGGCTGCATGCCCGTGGCCGACATCTTGACTGCCACGGGCATGCAGCCGCCATCGCAACAGCGAGGCCTCGATCCTCGTCTCAAGCGGCCTCCCGCGGCCGCCCTCATCCCCTCAACTTTTCAACCCGGCGCGCCAGCGCCCAACCTCCCGTCGGAGAGCGTCATGAGTCAGGATGTCCTCCCATCCGCCCCCCTCAACCCACCACCATCGTCGTCCGGCCAGGAACCGCTCGTCGTCGGACTCGACCTGGGCGGCACCAAGATGGCCGCCGCGCTGGTCGACGCCGGCGGAACCCTGCAAGGGCCGGTGAGCTCCTGCCCGACCCCGGCTCACGACGGTCCTGCCGCCATGCTCGATGCCATCAGCGGCCTGATCGCGAAGGTCGTCGAGACCGGAACGCACCAGGAACCCGGTCAGGCCGCGGCGATCACGGCGGTCGGGATCGGCACCGCCGGCGTCGTCGACGTCGAGCGGGGGATCATCCTGTCGGCCACCGACGCCATCACCGGATGGGTCGGCACGCAGGTCGCCACCGGCGTTCGCGAGCGGCTCTCCGCCCAGGGGCTGGGTGAGCTGCCGATCCACGTCGAGAACGACGTCGACGCCTACGCCGCAGGAGAGGCCTGGCTCGGTGCCGGCACCGGGGCCGAGGTCGTCCTCATGGTGGCGGTGGGAACCGGGGTCGGCGGCGCCCTCGTCATCGAGGGGCGAACCCGCAGGGGCGCCCACCACGTGGCCGGCGAGATCGGCCACGTCCCCGTCCCCGGGGCCCAGGGCGAGCCCTGCACCTGCGGCAGGGCGGGGCACCTGGAGGGCGTTACCGCTGGGCCGCAGATCCATCGCCGCTACCTGGCCAAGGGTGGAGACCCCGACGTTCCCGACGCCCGCGGGGTCGAGGAGCGCGCCGCTGCGGGGGACGATATCGCCGCGGAGGTCTACCGCGACTCGGCCGCCTGCCTGGGCAGGGCACTGGCTGGACTGGTCACCGTGATCGACCCCGACGTCGTCGTCGTCTCGGGCGGACTGGCGCGTGCCGGCGACCTGTGGTGGGAGCCCCTGCGGCAGACCTTCGCCGCAGAGATCATCGACCCCCTGGCCCCCATCAAGATCCTTCCCGCCACCCTGGGGACCACCGCGCCGATCGTCGGCGCGGCTCGCGGTGCCCTCGCCCTAGCCACCAGCAACGACAACCACCGCCCCTAGCCGTCGGCCCCGGGCCCCATCAGACAGGACACACCTATGACCGAGCAGTCACCCTCACAGTCATCAACGCAGGCGCAGGCCGCCTCCGCGGGGATCCACCCCGTCCTGGAACGCCTCAAGGGAGGACTCATCGCCTCCGCCCAGGCCTACCCGGGCGAGCCCATGCGCGACCCGCGCACCATGGACCAGGTGGCTCAGGCCTGCGTCGCTGGCGGCGCCGTCGGCATCCGCGCACAGGGGCTGGCGGACCTGGCCCTCATCTGCCAGCACGTCGACGTTCCCGTCATCGGCCTGTGGAAGGACGGGCACGACGGCGTCTTCATCACCCCGACCCTCACTCACGCCATCGCCGTGGCCGCCACCGGAAGCCAGATCGTGGCACTGGACGGCACTCGGCGCCCCCGTCCCGACGGGCTGAGCCTGGCCCAGACCGTCGAGGGGCTGCGGGCGGCCCGCCCCGAGGTCCTCGTCATGGCCGACTGCGGCTCCCTGGATGACGCCAAGGCCGCACAGGACGCAGGAGTGGACATCCTGGGGACCACTCTGGCCGGCTACACCGGGGAGCGCCCCAAGACCGACGGGCCCGATCTTGAGCTCGTCGACCAGGTCGTCGGTATCGCGGAGGTCCCCCTGGTGGTTGAGGGCAGGGTCCACACGCCCGCGCAGGCGGCCGCCGCCATGGAGCACGGCGCCTTCGCCGTCGTCGTCGGAACCGCCATCACCCACCCGACGACCATCACCTCGTGGTTCGCGGGCGCGCTGCCCGGCGCCTTGCGGAAGGGATGAACGGAAGGGCGCAAGGAAACGGCGCCGTTCCGCGACTCGCTCCGTGTGTGACGGATGTGACTGCTGTGGCGCAAATGTGCGAATTGTTACTCGCTACCCAGCGCGACACTCCGGTCTGACCTGACAAACCCAAGGTTTTATGCGTAGCGTTGCCAGAAGTGGCACCACACAAGGGTGTCCGTCCACGATCGAGAGGGAAGACATGTCCGTCAACCGCACCGAGCTCATCGCCGCCATCGCCGAGAAGGCCGGCCTGACCAAGACCGACGCCGACGCCTTCCTGGGAGCCTTCCAGGATGTCCTCGTTGAGAACGTCGCCAAGGGTGAGGCCGTGAAGATCACCGGCCTCATGGGTATCGAGCGCGTCGAGCGTGCCGCACGCACTGGCCGCAACCCCCGCACCGGTGAGGAGATTCAGATCCCCGCCGGCTACGGCGTCAAGGTCACCGTTGGCTCCTCGCTGAAGAAGGCTGTCGCCGAGTGATACGTGGGGCCGCGCCCCTGACATCCTGATTCCGGCCCGTTGCCGCCCCGTCGAGGCGTGGCAACGGGCCGAATCATGTTCTCGCTGCGGTGTTCTCCTCATCGGGCTGATGATGCTCAGGGAGGTTCTCCTGGAGGAAGCCGGGATCGGTGATCTCCTCCTCGTGGCGGAGGGCTGAATGGGCGAGGGCTTTTACAGTGGAAACATGTCTGCTTCCACATTCGCGGTGAGCTCGCCCGACGGTACAGGCGCGGTGACGGCACTGGCTGGGGCGTCGCCCGCTCCCGCCTCCGTTCCAGCGCTTCAGATGAGGGGACTGGTCAAGGCCTTCGACCGCAAAGTCGCGGTGGACCGGCTGAGCCTCGACATCCCCGTGTCCAGCTTCTACGGCATCGTCGGCCCCAACGGGGCGGGAAAGACGACCAGCCTGTCGATGGCCACCGGACTGCTGCGTCCCGATGCCGGTCAGGTACTCGTTCATGGCGTTGACGTGTGGACGCAGCCTCAGCGGGCCAAGACCCTTCTGGGGGTCCTGCCCGACGGGCTGCGCACCTTCGACCGTCTCAACGGCCTTGAGCTCGTCACCTACTCAGGACTCCTGCGCGGGCTCGAGCGCGACGTCGTCGTCCCCCGGGCGACCGAGCTGGTCAAGGTGCTGGGGCTGTGGGAAGCCGGAACCACCCTGGTCGCCGACTACTCGGCGGGCATGCGCAAGAAGATCCACCTGGCCTGCGCCATGGTGCACTCGCCCTCCATCCTGGTCCTGGATGAGCCCTTCGAGGCCGTCGACCCGATCTCGGCCCAGACGATCCAGGCGATCCTGCGGGACTACGCCGCCGCCGGCGGCACCGTGGTCATCTCCAGCCACGTCATGGCCACCGTGCAGCGCCTGTGCGACCACGTGGCCATCATCAATGCCGGCCGGGTGGTCATCGCAGGCACGACGGAGCAGATCGCGGCCGGCGAGGACCTCGAGCAGCGCTTCACCGAGCTGGTGGGGGGCCAGGTGCGAACGGAGGGGCTGTCATGGTTGCGACCCTCGTCAAGCTGAAATGGCGCCTGACCCTCAATGCCCTGACCAAGAACGTCTGGGCCATCATCGGGACCGTGTTCGGGGCCCTCTACGGTATCGGGGCGCTCGCCATGGTGCTGGCCGGCGCCGTCGGGCTGGGGCTGAAGGCCGATGCCGACGTCATCATGCTGGTGCTCGGGGCTCTCGGGGCGCTGCTGGTAGCCGGCTGGGCAGTGGTGCCTCTGCTCATCACCGGGCTCGACTCCACCCTGGACCCTCGCGCCATGGCAGCCTGGGTCGCTCCGTCCAGAGGGCTGGCGCTCGGCCTGCTGGCCGCCGGCGCTGTGGGGATCCCCGGTTGCATCACGGCTGCCGTCTGCCTCATTCCGGTCCTCACCTGGCTACTGGCGGGCCAGCTCGCGGCGGCACTCCTGGCGCTGCTGTGTGCTCCGGCCGCCCTGGCCACCTGCGTCCTGCTGTCCCGGATCATCGTGACAGCCGCAGGCATCTCCTCCTCGCGCCGTGGACGAGAGACGACGGCGATCATCGCCTTCGTCGCCTTCATGGTGTGCACGCAGCTGCCGAATCTGATCCCCCGGCTCCTCGGAGACGATCCCACCGACATTCTTCAACCGCTCGGGACCCTGGCCAGAGTCATGGGCCTGAGTCCCTTCGGGTGGGCCTTCGCGGCCCCCGGTGTCATGGCCACCGGTTCCGTGCCGGCGGCCCTGGCACTGGCGATCGGCGCGTGGATCCTCCCCGTGATCCTGCTGCCCCTGTGGCAGCGCGTGGTGAACAAGGCGATGACCTCTCCCGGTACGTCGCACACCCGGACGCGGGCCTACGCAGCCGACGGCGCGGGAAGCGATGCCCAGCATCGCGGCCTTCCCGACGTACTGCCGTGGGCCCGCAGGCTCAGCGCCGCCCTGCCCGCGCCCGCCGCCGCTGTGGCGGCCCGCAGCCTGCGCTACTGGCGCACTGATCCCAGGTACCTGGTTCAGTTCGTATCCGTCCTGATCCTTCCTGTTGTGCTCGTTCTGGGTCCTGCTCTCAACTCCTCCCGATTCGTCGTCTACGTCAACGGTCAGCGGGTGGAGACCAGCTTCGCCCTCGGGCACGCACCGACTGCGCTGCTGTTCATGGCACCTGCCCTGGCCGTCTTCATGGGGTGGGCTCTCCACGACGACCTCGGAATGGACTCCACCGCCCTGTGGAGCCATCTCAGCGCCGGGATCAGCGGAGCACATGACCGCCTGGGGCGGGTGGTCGGGGCGGCCGTGTGGCAGGCCCCCGTCATGCTCGTCGTCGATGTGTTCATGGTCGTGTGGACAGGCCGATGGGGGGCTCTCCCCGCCGTCACCGGCGCCTGCCTGGCCCTCTATGGCAGCGCGCTGGCCTGGTCCTGCCTCGCCAGTGTCCTGCTGCCCTACGAGACACTCGCCCCCGGGGACAGCCCCATGCGCTCGCGGACCTCGGGGACGGCCTTCCTGGCCGCGCTCATTCAGATGGCGGCGATCCTGCTTCTGCTGGCCGTGTGCTCCCCGGTCCTGGGGGCGGCGATCTACGGCGTCGTCCAGGCGGCGCCGGTGTGGGAGTGGACGGCGCTCGTCGCGGGGGTCGTGTGGTGCAGTCTGCTGCTGTGGGGCGGAGTCGTCATCGGCGGCCGGGCTCTGGACCGGCGAGGACCTCAGGTTCTCGCCACGATCCGCACCTGGCCGGGACATGCCCAGCCGGTGTGATCGCGCTGGTCACACCACGATGGAGTGATTGATTCTGATGACTCAGGGTAGGGTTGCTTTAAAGTCGCTCACTCAGGTAGCGGCTCCCAGGGATTAGTAAACTCCCCACCACCAGTCGTTGTGTCAGAGAGGACATCACCGTGCAGCTTGTCATTCTGGATTCCGCGCAGGCGATCGCGCAGCGGGCGGCCGACGAGATTGAGGCGCTGCTCAAGGACAAACCAGCAGCTGTGCTGGGGACCGCGACCGGCTCCTCACCCCTGCCCCTGTACGACGAGCTCACCGCTCGCTGCGCCGCCGGCCGCCTCAGCTTCGCCGAGGTCACTGGATTCATGCTCGACGAGTACGTCGGCCTGCCCGCCGGGCACCCGGAGCGCTACGCCACCTTCATGGAGACCAATCTGCGCTCCCGCGTCGACATGCGCCCCGGCGCCCTCCACGGCCCGGACGCGCTGAGTGAGGACCTCGAGGCGGCCTGCCGGGACTACGAGGCACAGATGGCTGGCGCCGGATACTGCGACCTGCAGATCCTCGGCATCGGCTCCGACGGGCACATCGGGTTCAACGAGCCCGGCGGTGCCCTCGACTCGCGCACGCACCTGGGCGAGCTCCACGAGCAGACCCGCCGGGACAACGCCCGCTTCTTCGGCGGCGACGTCGAGGCCGTGCCCACCCAGTGCATCACCCAGGGGCTGGCGACCATTATGGAGGCCCGCAAGCTGGTCCTCATCGCCACCGGCGAGGGCAAGGCCGAGGCCATCGCCCAGCTCGTCGAGGGCGAGGTCAGCACCCAGTGGCCGGCGACCGTCATGCAGCGCCACGACGACGCCCTCGTCCTGGTCGATCCCGCCGCCGCCAGTCGACTCACCTCGACGCACTGACGGCGGCGTCGGGCTCTCCTCAAGGGAGAGCCTTCCCACAGGGGTGGGGCGGGCCGCTGCCGGTGCGCGCTGTCCGACCTACACTGGGCGGCATGACAGACGTCCTCGCCAGTGCCGATCCCGGATCGCCCGGGGCCCCGACCGACCCGGCCGCCGAGCCCACCCAGGGTGTCGGTACGGCTGTCCTGGAGCGCGAGGAGCTCCAGTCAACCGATGACGGCGATGCTGATCGCTTCGCCCACTACGTCCGCAAGGACAAGATCGCCGCGGCCGCTGTCACCGGGCGTCCCGTTGTCGCCCTGTGCGGCAAGGTGTGGACGCCCGGGCGCGACCCGTCGAAGTACCCGGTGTGCCCCACCTGCAAGTCCATTTACGAGGAGATGCGCAACGGGGAGGGCTCCGGCGACGGCAAGGGGCCTCGCTTCCCCCGCTTCCCGTTCGGGCGAGGCGGTCGGTGAACGCCGCCCGCGGCGGCCAGGCGACCCACCCCACCCCGACGCGAGCCTCGACGTCGGCGGCCCAGAACCTCTCCCCGGCCTACCCGCGTCGCGCCGCCTGGGGGACCGCCGGTTCACTGCGTGCTTGGCAGGCCGCCGCGCTGGGGCAGTACCTGGAGACGATGCCCCAGGACTTCCTGGCGGTGGCCACACCCGGGGCCGGTAAGACGACCTTCGCGCTGCGAGTGGCCACCGAGCTGCTCAGCTCCGGCGACGTCCACAAGGTGACGATCGTCTGCCCCACTGAGCACCTCAAGTACCAGTGGGCCGAGGCCGCCGCCCGCGTCGGCATCCATATCGACCCGTCCTACTCCAACTCCCAGGGGGCGCTCGGCTCACGCTTCGACGGCGTCGCCGTGACCTACGCCCAGGTGGCCGCCAACGCCAACCTCCACCGCGCCCGCACCGACCAGGCCCGCACCCTGGTCATCCTTGACGAGATCCACCACGGGGGAGACGCCCTGAGCTGGGGCGACGCGATCCGTGAGGCCTTCACCCCGGCGCGGAGGCGACTGGCCCTGACCGGAACACCCTTCCGCTCCGACACCTCCCCGATCCCCTTCGTGCGCTACAAGGAGGACGCCTCCGGGGCGAAGCGCTCCCAGGCGGACTACTCCTACGGCTACTCCGACGCGCTGCGCGACGGAGTCGTGCGCCCGGTGATGTTCATGTCCTACTCGGGGCAGATGCGGTGGCGCACCAAGGCCGGCGACGAGGTCGCGGCGCGCCTGGGCGAGCCCCTCACCAAGGACCTGGAGTCCCAGGCCTGGCGCACCGCGCTCGACCCGGCAGGGGAGTGGATCCCCGCGGTCCTTGCCGCCGCCGACCAGCGCCTGACCGAGGTGCGCCGCCAGGTCCCCGACGCCGGAGCCCTCGTCATCGCCTCCGACCAGACCAAGGCACGCGCCTACGCCAAGCAGCTGCGCGCCATCACCGGCGAGGCCCCCACCGTGGTCCTCTCCGACGACAACGGCGCCTCCAGCCGCATCGAGGCTTTCTCCGCCTCCACCGACCGCTGGCTGGTGGCCGTACGCATGGTCTCCGAAGGGGTGGACGTACCCCGCCTGGCCGTGGGCGTCTACGCCACCTCCACCTCCACCCCGCTCTTCTTCGCTCAGGCGGTGGGGCGCTTCGTGCGCTCGCGGGCCAGGGGGGAGACCGCCTCGGTGTTCCTCCCCTCAGTCACGCCGCTGCTGGCCCTGGCCGGGGAGATGGAGGTGGCCCGCGACCACGTCCTGCGCCGCTCCGACTCGGCGGCGCAGGAGGACGCCCTGTTCAACCCCGAGGACCGGCTACTCGCCGAGGCCAACAAGGCTGAGAACGCCTCGGCCGAGCTGCTGCCGGGCTTCGAGGCCATGGACAGCCAGGCAGAGTTCGACCGTGTCCTCTTCGACGGCGGCGAGTTTGGCACCGGCGCCATGGTGGGCAGTATCGAGGAGCAGGAGTACCTAGGGCTGCCGGGCCTGCTGGAACCCGAGCAGGTGACCGCCCTGCTGCGCCAGCGCCAGGACAAGCAGATCGCCTCCCAGAAGAAGCAGGCCGCCGCCGAGGCGCAGAGGCGGAAGAACTCAGGCGTCGACGACGCCCGGCGCCGGGCAGCGGCCCGTAAAGAGCTCTCCCAGCTGGTGGCAGCCTGGGCCCGCCGCTCGAGCCAGCCCCACGGCGTCGTCCACAACGAGCTCAGGCGCGTGTGCGGGGGACCGGAGGTCGCGGCGGCCTCCACCGAGGAGATCGAGAAGCGCATCCAGACCCTGCGACGCTGGTTCGTCGGCAAGCGCTGATAAGGAGCGCCGACCAGGGGCGGGATGCGCCCCTGGTCGGTCAGCGTCGGGTCTCAGCGTCGGGTGGCGCTTCGCCCGTCGATGTCGACGTGGCGGGTCGGCACCGCCGACTCACCATCGCTCAGACGCCAAGCGTTGTAGGGGAGCTCGGCACGGGACGCCCGGTGCCGCTCCGCCGCCGTGCTCAAGGCCTCCTTGCCGCGGTGCTCCTCGATGATCCGGCCCTCATCGACCAGGAGCACCTGAAGCGGCCGGGCACCGGCCTGGCTCAACGCCGACATCCCCTCGTCCTGCGAGCTGGAGGAGACCACCAGCTCCTCGGCGGCCGTGCCCTCGGAGGTAAGGATGCGGCCGGCCCACTTGCGGCCGCCCACGGTCGACTTGCCGCCCGAGGAGAACTTGGCGACCTCCTCCATGGTGCCGTCGGCGCCCTCGCGCTCCACCAGCTTGTAGACGAGCGCCGCGGTCGGGCGCCCTGAGCCCGTGACGAGCTTGGTGCCCACGCCGTAGGAGTCCACGGGGGCAGCCCCCAGCGCCGCGATGGCGTGCTCGTCGAGATCGTTGGTGACGGTGATCCTCGTCGACGTCGCCCCCAGGGCGTCGAGCTGGGCGCGCACCTTGAAGGCCTCGGCCACCAGGTCGCCGGAGTCCAGGCGCACCGCCCCGAGCTCACCACCGGCGGCGCGGGCCGCCTTGACCGCCCGCTCCACACCGGTGGCGATGTCGTAGGTGTCCACCAGGATCGTGGTGCTCGGTCCGAGGCTGGCCACCTGCGCGGCGAAGGCCTCCTCCTCCGTGTCGTGCAGGAGAGTGAAGGAGTGGGCCGAGGTCCCCACCGTGGGGATGCCGTAGAGGAGCCCCGCCTCCAGGTTGCTCGTTCCCACGAAACCGCCGACGACCGAGGCCCTGGCCGCGGCGACTGCCGCCTGCTCGTGGGCCCGGCGCGCCCCGAAGTCCACGCAGGGGCGCCCGTGAGCGGCGATGGTCATGCGGGAGGCGGCTGCGGCGACGGCACAGTCATAGTTGTAGATCGACAGGGCCAGGGTCTCCAGGATGCAGGCCTCGGCGAACGTGCCCTCCACAGTCAGCAGCGGGGAGCCGGCGAAGTAGCACTCGCCCTCGGCGTAGCCGCGGATCGTCCCGGTGAAGCGGTAGTTGCGCAGGAAGTCCAGGGTCTCGTCGTTGACGACCCCGGTGCGGTGCAGGAAGTCGATCTGGGAGCCGGTGAACGTGAAGGCCTCGATGGCATCCAGCAGCCGACCGGTGCCCGCCACGACACCAAAGCGGCGTGACCCGGGGAGCCTGCGGCCGAAGAGCTCAAAGACGCTGCGCCGGGAGGCGGCCCCCGATGCCAACGCTCCTTGCAGCATCGTGAGCTCGTACATGTCGGTCAGCAAAGAGGTCGAGGTCATAGACACATCCAGGGAGGCGGCGGTGGGATCGGCAGAGGGCGCGTAGCTGTTCACGGGACCAACCTATCGCGGCTCACCGCTACCCTGGTGTCATGAGCGCCTCGTTGCCCGTTGCGGAACCGGAGATCCTGGAGGAGCCGCGTGTCCGCGCCCAGCGCCTGTGGTGCACCGTGGTCCACGACGACCCGGTCAACACGATGAGCTACGTGACCTGGGTGTTCCACTCCTACTTCGGTTTCTCGCTGCCTGTGGCCGAGGCGCGGATGATGCAGGTGCACACCTCCGGCCGCGCCGTGGTCTCCCGGGGGGCCCGCGAGCGCATGGAGGTCGATGTCACGGCGATGCACGGCTACGGCCTGCGCGCCACCATCGAGCCCATGGGCGACGATGGCGACGCCGGTGCGGACGACTCCTCGGGAGAATGGTGATGCGAGCCTTCCGCCGAGTCCCCGAGGGGCTGGTCTGCGGTCTTGAGGACTGGGAGCGCGAGCTGCTGGCCAGGCTGGCCCTGGAGGTGCGGGCTCTTCTCCAGGCGGATGCTCCCCCCACCCAGGAGGCCGACCAGTCCGAGGCCCCCTCGTCGCCGCGTCCCGAGTCGGTGCGCCCGGGGGAGAGCGAGCGGGACCGTGAGGTCCTGGAGGCCCTGGACTTCGACCTCGATCCGCCGACCAACCACGTTCACGCCGGCCGCACGAACGCGGACCCCGTCGTCGCCGTCCTGCTCCCGCGGGCCTCGGAGGATCCCGTGACCGCGATGGAGGTCAGCAGCCTGACTCGTGCGCGCCTGCGGGGCGACAAGGTCGATCGCCTGGAGCGCCTGGCCGTCGAGCTGCGGGCGCCGTCGGGCCCTGAGGGAACGGTGCTCGTGGCTCCGGGCCAGGAGTCCGAATGGCTGGGGGCGGCCAATGACATCCGGCTCGTGCTGGCCCAGCGCTTGGGCATCGAGTCGGCTCAGGACGCTGAACGCGTTCACGCAGCTGCCTTCCAGGAGGTCCCCGAGGAGGAGACGTCTCGCGAGCAGTGGTACCGGGGGACGGCGCTCGTCTACGACATGATCACCTGGTGGCAGGAATCACTGGTATCCGCGCTGTTCGGGGGCACAGGGCCCGCATAGTCTCGCGGTGTGAATGATGCTCCGATCGGGATGTTCGACTCTGGGGTTGGTGGCCTCACCGTCGCCCGTTCTGTCCTCGACCAGCTGCCCCATGAGCAGGTGCTCTACATCGGGGACACGGCCAACAGCCCCTACGGTCCCCGGGACATCGCCGAGGTCCGGTCCCTGGCTCTGAGCATCATGGACGAGCTCGTGGATCGCGGGGTCAAGCTGCTCGTCATCGCCTGCAACACCGCCTCGGCGGCCGTCCTGCACGATGCGCGGGAGCGCTACACCCTGGGGCGGGGCGTCCCGGTCATCGAGGTCATCCACCCGGCGGCACGCACCGCGGCCCGAGTGACCCGCAATGGCAAGGTCGGTCTGATCGCCACCCGCGGGACGGTCGACTCGCGCGCCTATGACGACGCGCTCCAGGCCGTTCCCGGCGTCGAGCTCGTCTCACAGGCGTGCCCGCGTTTCGTCGAGCTGGCCGAGCGGGGGGTGACCACCAGCCCCGAGGTCCTCGACGTCGCCGAGGAGTACCTGGCCCCCATCAAGGCCGCCGGCGTGGACACCCTTATCCTTGGCTGCACCCACTACCCCCTGCTGGTGGGGCCGATCTCCTACGTCATGGGGCAGGACGTGACCCTGGTGACCTCCTCGGACGAGACCGCCAAGGACGTCTACCGGGCGCTGGCCGGCAAGAACCTTCTGCGTGGTTCCGATGCCCCCGAACCGCACCATGACTTCGCCTCCACCGGTGACCCGGAGGCCTTCTCCGTCCTGGCCCGGCGCTTCCTGGGCCCCGAGGTCACCGCTGTTGAGCATGTCGCCTTCACCTCTGAGGCAACCAGCGCCCCTGTCGGGCTCCCTCACCCTCCCTCACCTCCCATTAAAGGATCTGCATGAGACTCACGATTATCGGCTGCTCCGGCTCCATGTCGGGTCCCCAGTCCTCGGCCTCCTCCTACCTGGTGCAGGCCGAAGGAGCCGACGCCGACGGCGCGGTACGCACCTACTCGATCGTGCTGGACCTCGGGCCGGGGTCGATGGGACAGCTGCTGCGCCACCTCGATCCCGCCGAGCTCGACGCCATTGCGATCTCCCACTGCCACGCCGATCACATGGTGGATCTGGTCGGCATGCACGTCTACCGGCGCTGGCTGCCCACCGGGGCGCTCGGGCCGGTCGCCTGCCTGGGGCCCTCGGAGCTGCTGGAGCGTCTCCAGGGGGTCGATGGCGTCCCGCCCAGTGAGCGCTACGCCACGGAGTTCGGTTTCGTCACCGCCGTGCCCGGCAGGTCCTACAGCGTGGGCCCCCTGGTCATCTCACCCTTCGAGGCGTTCCACCCGGTAGAGGCCTACGGCTACCGGATCGAGGGGCCGAGTGAAGAGGACTCGACGCGGCGGGTCAGCCTGGCCTTCACCGGGGACACGGACACCTGCCAGGCGATGAGTGACATGGCTCAGGGCGTGGACCTCCTCCTGGCCGAGGCGGCTTTCGTCGAGGGCCGCGACACCGTGGGTGGCATGCACATGACGGGGCGTCGCGCCGGCGAGCTCGCCGCCCAGGCCGGCGCGGGGCACCTGGTCCTCACCCACATCCAGCCCTGGACGGATCCGGCCGTGCCCCTCAAGGAGGCCGCAGCGGTCTACTCCGGCCCGTTGGAGGCGGCGACGGCGGACGCCGTCTGGGAGCTGTGAGCGCTGACGGGCACGATCGCCCCACCCCGCGCAGAACGGTCTCCTTCACCCCGGCTCTTCCCGACGGGGTGGACTGCCCCTGGACCCGGGGCAGGCGGACACGCTGGTGGCTGGTGGTTCCCGCGGACCTGGCGGCGGCGGCCCTCGTGGCCCTGTTCGGTGCCGCCTCCACCCACAGCCTGGGACAGGTTCCCGCGTCCCTGTGGCAGGCGGGTGCGGCCCTCGTCATCGCCTGGGGCGTGACCTGGGTGCTGCGACGCTCTCACCCCGATCATCTGGAGATGGCGCTGCCCGAGGGGCTCATCATCGTGGGAATCAGCTGGATGGTCTGGACCGCGTTGCGCCAGGTGGCATCCGCCTTCGGCAATGTGTCCGCCATGGCCTCCTGGGCGGTGATGACCGGGGCCTTCCTGCTGGTGTTCCTGGGAGGATGGAGGTGGCTTTACGGCTACGTGCGCGCCCACGACTCCCTGACCCCCAAGCCCGTGGCGCGTCGTCTCGCCGAGCAGGAGCAGGACGGCAGCTAGCCCCGCGGCGGGCGGCCCCGGCTCATCTCGGTATCAGATCGCTGTTTTTATGGAATGACAACCCAGCCATTCGTACCTTGGCGCCATGCACCACTGCGCCAACCAGCGTCGACCGCATCGGTGGGTCGGCGTCCTGATCGCCGTCTCCCTCTTCCTGGGAGGAGCAGTGGGCGGATCTGTCGTCTACCTCCACAGGCACGAGGGGCGGGCTCCGCGCGGAACCATCCTCATGGGCCAGGACGTCTCCGGGATGGACCGGCCGACCCTGACCGCGCTCGTGCTTCAGCGGGCCGCATCGGTGTCATTGACACTGACCGTTGACGGAGCCCCCACCACTGTCCCGCTCACCCAGATCGCCCAGATCGACGCCCGGGCCACCGTGGAGGCCGCCGTGTCCGGAGCGGGGTCACTGACGACCCACCTGCACGGCGTCGTGGGGACACGGGAGGTGGCGGTGCGGTACACGATCAACAAGGAGGCTCGCGCCGCGCTGGTGTCGCAGCTGAGCAACACGTTGCGTGACCACGTCGTCGAGCCGGCAGTGACCTGGAATGAGGGCAGCGGCGGCTTCACCGCCTCACCGGGACGAGTCGGCGACGCCATCGACCCCGATGACCTCGACGCGGCTCTCGACGTCGCCGCACGCGAGCTGGCGAACCATACCGCGCCGGTGTCGATCCGCCGTGCCGAGCCCACGGTGAGCGCCCAGGCGGCGGACTCGGTCGCGCAGTCGGCGACCGCATTGCTGGGCGCCGAGCTGTCAGTGACGGTCGACGGCGCAGCGCACACCGCCTCCAAGGCTCAGAAGGCCTCATGGATCGACTTCCCCGTCAACGAGGGCCGCATCGTGCCGACAGTCTCGCAAGAGAGGGTCAGGGCCTGGGTGACCTCGCTGAGCGCGCCTGAGGAGCGCAAACCGGTCAACGCCATCAACGACGTCGACTCGGCCGGCACGGTGCTCCAGCTCGCCCGCCCGGGCAAGTCCGGAAGGAAGGCCGGCAACATCGAGGCGGTGACGGGGGCACTCGTCCAGGGACTCGGTCAGGGCCGAAGCGTCAGCCAGCAGATCAGCTGGAACGAGGTGCCCCACTCCACCGAGAGCCGGGTGGTGCCCAACGGGCCGGAGCGTTTCGCCTACCAGGCCAAGGCGGGGGAGAAGTGGATCGATGTCAACCTCACCGACTCAACGCTGACCGCCTATGAGGGTCAGAAGGTCGTCTACGGGCCGATCCTCATCAACCACGGCGGCGTCGGGCACGAGACCATCACGGGCACTTACAAGATCTATCTGCGCTACCAGGCGCAGGACATGGGGTGCACCCCCGAGTGGCCCTACTGCGAACGTGGGGTTCCGTGGGTGAGCTACTGGCACAGCAGCTACGCCCTCCACGGCGCTCCTTGGGTCAAGGAGTTCGGCATCGGGACGGATGAGTCCTCCCACGGCTGCATCAACATCCCGGTGCCGGACGCTCAGGCGATCTGGCAGTGGTCCGAGATCGGTACCACCGTGGTGACGCACTACTGACAGCGCTTTACCGGCAGCGCCCTCGCGGGCTTCAGCCGACCAGGACGCCGGCCAGGACCGGTGCCAGGGCGCGGAAGGCCTGTCCCCGGTGGGAGATAGCGTGCTTGTCCTCAGGCGTCATCTGGGCGGTGGTGCGGCCCCGACCGCCCGGTGCATCCTCCTGGACGGGCACGAAGATCGGGTCGTAGCCGAAGCCCCCCTCGCCGTGAGGGGCGTGGGTCAGGCGCCCCTCCATAGAGCGCTCGATGGTGGTGACCAGCTCCGGTCTCCCGCCGGAGGCCGGCTGGACCAGGACCGCGGCACAGGTGAAGCGGGCGCCGCGGTGCGGGTCGGCGACGTCGGCCAGCTGGGCCAGGAGCAGCTGAAGGTTCGCGGTGTCGTCCCCGTGCCGGCCGCACCAGCGCGCCGAGAAGATCCCCGGCGCCCCGCCCAGGACGTCGACGCACAGACCCGAGTCGTCGGCGACCGCGGGCAGGCCCGTGGCCCGGGCCAGTGCCCGGGCCTTGAGCAGGGCGTTGTCGGCGAAGGACAGGCCGTCCTCCACCGGTTCGGGCGCCTTGAGGGAGGCGGCCGAGATGATGGAACCGGGCACCAGCCCAGGTACGAGCGGCGCCAGGATCTGCCGCAGCTCGGCCAGCTTGCCGGCGTTGTGGGTGGCCAGGACGAGGCGGGCTCCGGCAGGCACCTGGACCCGCCCGGTGCGCGGAGCGGCGCCGTCGGCGTGTGACGAGGCACTCACGGCTCAGGCCTGCGTGGACTGGGTCGAGGAGTCTGAGGAGGACACGGTGAAGGGCTCACCGCTGGGGCCGGCCAGGGCCCGGCGCTGGAGCGCCGCCAGGCGGCTGTTGCCGGTGGCGGCCAGGTCGAGCAGCTCTGCGAGCTCGGAGCGGTCGAAGGGGGCGTGCTCGGCGGTGCCCTGGACCTCGATGAAGCGCCCGTCCCCGGTCTGGACGACGTTCATGTCGGTCTGGGCGCGCACGTCCTCCTCGTAGGGCAGGTCGAGGCAAGGAACGCCGTCGATGATCCCCACCGAGATGGCCGACAGGGAGTCGGACAGCACCGGCCTGCCGGGGCGGGCCTTGATGAGTCCGCGCTGCGTGCCCCAGGCGACGGCGTCAGCCAGGGCCACGTAGGCGCCGGTGATCGCCGCGGTGCGGGTGCCGCCGTCGGCCTGCAGCACATCGCAGTCCAGGGCGATCGTGTTCTCGCCCAGTGCGGCGACGTCGATGATGCCACGCAGGCTGCGGCCGATGAGACGGGAGATCTCGTGGGTGCGGCCACCGACCTTGCCCCGTACGGACTCCCGGCCGGAGCGCTCCGACCCGGCCCGGGGAAGCATGGCGTACTCAGCGGTCACCCAGCCCTCGCCACTGCCCTTGCGCCAGCGCGGAACGCCTTCGGTGAAGGAGGTGGCGCACAGGACCCGGGTGCGTCCGAAGGTCACCAGGACCGATCCCTCGGCGTGGTCGAGCCAGTGGCGGGTCATGGTCACGGGGCGCAGCTCGTCGACGGCGCGGCCGTCCTTGCGGGTGAAGGGGGCAGTTGTCATGGTCTCAGGCTACCCGGCGGGCATCGGTCCTCGAGGTGGCTCCGTACCTTGGGATGCCCGATGTCTGTAGTCCGCGACGGCGATCAGCGGTAGCGTTCTTCGTGATACCTGCTTCCGGTCGGGAGCTGACGGAGACGCTGAGGAGGACACTTATGACCTATGTCAACATCACCGCGCTGACCTTCCCCGAGGGCGCCCAGGCCGAGATCGAGAAGCGCTTCGCCGCACGGAAGCGAGGTGTTGACGCCTCGCAAGGCTTCCAGGGCTTCGAGCTGTTGCGCCCGCTGGTCGGAGAGGACCGCTACTTCGTGGTGACCCGATGGGACAGGCGCGAGGACTACGAGCGCTGGAGCGCGGCGCGGCCCGCCGGCGGGCACGAGGACGACAAGCGCCGGGGCATGAGCGTGGAGGTCCTCGGATTCGAGGTCGTCCAGCACGAGGAGTAGGTGTTTAGGCGGACCGACGCCTCTTGAAATCATCGTTCTTGATTGGAGGAAGCTGAGCATGGTGACAAACATCTTCGTCAGGGAAAGTGTCGATCACTACGAACCTCCCCAGCGGGCCACAGTCCACCTGGATGTGAAGGGCACAGGGCTGAACCGTGAACACGTGCGCGCTCAAGTATCTGACGTGCTGCACCAGGTGCGGGCGCAGATAGAGTCATTGCATGATGAGCAGGAAGGCCCTGTCACATGGTTCGCCGTATCGAAAGCCCGCACGTGGTCATGGAAGGATGATGACGGTGTCAAATTCTCCGAAGAGGTCTGCGTGAAGGTGAAGTTCTGTGATTTCTCCTGCATGGGGACGTGGATGAATTCCGTGCTGGCGTTTAAAGGAGTGCGTGTTTGGACGATAGAGTGGTCGGTGACTGAGCTTCGCAAGAGGGAGCTCGAGACCTGGTTGCGCCAAAAGGCGGTGCGCTCAGCAAAAGACAAGGCGGAACAGTATGCTTCTGCTCTAGGACTGCACGTCAGTTCCGTCAAGACGGTTGCGGATGAGGGCTTTCTGGAGAAAAGTAAATCTGGTGGAATGTCAAGTGCTGTGGCCAGCCGGGGCGGCGGAGGGGCGGGATACGGGAAGGATTCCTCTGACGCCTACCAGTTCACGCCGGAGGATGTTCGCATGAGTGCATCGATCGAAGCGGAGTTCCTGGCTGAGTAACCTACTCAACCTCTTTGCGGATTCTGTGGAGCCTGTCAGGTCCGGAATGGGTGTAGAGGGTCTAAGCCTCCTGTTCGACGCAGTCTTTTGCTTCTGGCGGCATCGAGACGACGGCAGGGATGGGGAGTTGTTCCCTTGTGCCCGAACGCGTGCTCATCGTAGAGTGAAGTTGGAATGTAGATGATCTCGCGTCACAGGAGGCGTGGACTAGTCATGGGTATCGATGCTGATCGAGTAAGTCGGCAAGCCGAGCAGCTGCGTAGCACCGGGATGCTCATCATTCCGGAGTCCCCCCTGCGTCTATGGGGAAGCCTTCTGGGCTGCGTGGGCTTCACCGTGGTGGGGGTCGTGCTCATTCTGACCTCCAATCAGTCAAGCTCCCCGCTTCTCCACCTGCTCGCTGGAATCGCCAGCATCGGTTTCTTCGGCATCATCTGCACCCTGGCCATTGTCAGGAAGCTCCTTAGTCAAAGCCGGCTGATAGTCACGCCTGAAGGCGTGCGTCTGGAACGGCGCAAAGGCCAGTCATTCATCGTCAACGAGTCCGCACGCTGGGCGGATATCGCCGAGTTCTTCGGGCAGGAGGTCGCTCCCGGCGGTACACGAGCACAGCTGGTGATCGGCTACATCCTGACGCCGCTGGGACAGCAGATGCGTCACCAGGACTCGACCACCGCCCAGCTGAGCCAGCAGATCAATGAGATTGCCGACCGCGGGATGGGTAAGGAGGAGCGCGTATACCTCCCCGGCACCTTGGAGGGGAGTAAGGAGGACCTGCTGGCCCTGCTTCAACAGGCGCACCAGTTTTACGGCGCACCGGGGCACGTCTAGTCTCTTCGGCCGCTGCGTGACTGCTCCCGCCTTCGTTCACTTACGACACTGCGCGCCTGCGTCACGGCGGGTGCAGAGCGGCTCAGGGAGCCGGGGGTGGCGCTGTGACGAACACCGACTCCGGCACCCCGCACCGGGAGTAGACGAGCTGGCAGGAGTGGCAGGGGCCGAAGGCCTTGGTCGGGGTCTGGATCTTCACCCGGGTGACGGTTTCGGGCAGGCGCTCGACGCCGAACTCGGCGGCGCTCTGCTCAAGCATCTTGTAAGCGGCATCGACCTGGTAGGACCACTGCGCAAAGGCCCCGCCGCCGCGGATGGCGTGGTCGAGCCAGGCCTCGTACCAGGAGATGAAGTTCGGGGCCACGCGGGTGAAGCCATCGTCGCAGGCCCGTGAGTCCAGCCAGACGCTGCCGTCGTAGGGGCTCATGCGCCACTCGGCGCCGCAACCGGCGTCGGCCAGGTGGATGCCTCCGTCGTCGGCTGGGTAGATGTCCAGCCCGTAGCCGGGGCCGGCGCCTGAGCCCGCAATGGTGCTGAGGAACCGGCGCAGGTCCGCCGGCAGAGAGAGTCCCGCAGGAAGGCTCGGCGGCCCCAGCCTCATGCCGTGGTGGCAGCTGCCGAGCCAGCCGGCTTCGCTGCCAGGATCGTATGAGGTCGCGGCGATGAGGTTGAGGGTGTGCTGGAGCCCGTCCCTGGTCAAGGGCGGAGCGGGCTCCAGGGGCGTGAGCACCGACCACTCCCGGAGCATGCGGTGGCCACCGGGCTCGGGCGGGATCGCGTCCAGAACACTGCGTCCCGCGGGCCAGTCGGCGCCAGCGAGCTTGAGCTCAGTGATCGAATGGGGGCCGATGGCCGCATAGCAGCCCAATGCCACCGCCTCACCGGAGCGAGTGGCAGGAATTAAAGGACTGGCGAGCACCCTGTCGGTCAGGGCTCGGGGGCCGCCCAGCCGCCGGCGGTAGGCCTCCACCTCCTCAATCGGCATGTTCATGCTGCGGTCAAGATGCCCGGTGGCCACCCGGTAGCGTCTGCCTCCCACCGTGGCCTCGAACTGCTCGACCTCGGGATTGTCAGAATCGATGAGGTCCGATCGGCCGATTCCGGTCAGAAGGACGGGGCCGAAAGCGCAGGCCCAGTTGCATCCGGCGGCGACAACCGACTCCAGTTGACTGGAGCCGTAGCCGCTGGCCGTCACCAGGACCCGTCTGCTGCCGAAGGCGCCTCCACTGATCTGCAGGAAGAGGAATGCGCCGTATGGCTCGTGGTCCTGAATCTCGTCAATGAGGCACTCGATGATGGGAAGCCCCTCGCCCAACCGGACCGTCTGGGTGTCGTTGATGGCCTCGGTCGTGGCCCCTCGGAAGTGCCTGGCAATCGTCTGCGCCAGCACGACGTCGAATGCGGGGGAGTCCTGACGGAAGGAGTTCTCTGTCATCGATGCCTCGGATCAAGTCGGTGGAAACGGCAGGGACCGGAGCATGCGGAGGATACAGAACTTCTTGTCCGCGTCTGGAGACCCTCGTGGTGCTGGGAACTGACATCTGTGCGCGAGAAGGGACTCGAACCCTCACGCCCGAAGGCACCAGGACCTAAACCTGGGGCGTCTACCAATTCCGCCACTCGCGCTGCGCGGTGCCCACTCTACCGACCCCAGTCCCGGATGGCAGAATGCGGCGACCGTTCCTGTGCGCTCTGATCAGTCCACACCCAGTGCGGCGCGCAGCCGCTTGACGTGACCGGTGGCTCGCACGTTGTACTGGGCCAACGTCACGGTCCCGTCGGGGGCCACCACCACGGTGGAGCGGATGACGCCGGTGTAGACCTTGCCGTAGTTCTTCTTCTCTCCCCACACTCCCCAGGCCTCCATGACGGCGTGGTCGGCATCCGATAGCAGGGGGAAAGGCAGGTCGTGGCGGTTGGAGAACTTGGCCTGCGCGCTCGCCGGGTCCGGGGAGACGCCGACGACGGCATAGCCAGCCGCCTCGAGCGCCTCCAAGGAGTCCCTGAAGTCACATGCCTCTTTGGTACAGCCCGGAGTGCAGGCCTTGGGATAGAAGTAGACGATGACGCCCTTGTTCGTGCTGGCACGAAGGTCGCCAAGGGTCACTGTGCGGCCGTTCTGGTCGGGCAGGGTGAACTCCGGGGCTCGGTCACCGGCGGCGAGCTGGGTCATGGGTCCTCCTCGGGCTGCTGGACGGATGCACTCATCCTTGCATCGCCTCCGGTGCCAGCGGCAGTGAATTCGAGAACTTACTTTCGTGATCTGGCGAACGTTCAGGACGTCAGTCCCACGGGAGCCCCGACCCAGCTCTGGGTAAGACCTCCGGGTCAGGCGGCCTGGGCGAGCGTTCGTCGCGAGGCCTGCTGAGCCGCCTCCAGGCGCTCCAGCGCGCGCTCGAGTCGCGAGGGTGAGGCGGTCGCCCCCAGCGAGGCGAGCTCCGCGCGTGCAGCGAAGAGCTCCCTGCTGGCGGCCTCGTCGGCCCGAGCGTTCGTGGCTGCCAGCCCAGTGGCCGGAGTCGTCATGGTGGTCATGGTGTGGATGTTGCGTGTCATACGTATCTCCTCATCTTCCTTCAACGTCGTCGGCCCGGTGGGGCCTGGGATAGCAGCGCGTGCCGGAGCAGGTACCTATCTGCCGGACCGGCGTGCCCGCGGAACAAGACTTCTGGTGCGGCGACTGGTTGGCGCCGCCGTCGCAGACTGTGGTCACGAGGGCGTGGGAACCGATGAGACGGTGGCATCCTGAGATGCTTCTCAGTGCGGTGGCGGTTGTCTTCGACCGCCGTTACGCGCCTGCTGCTGTGCCTTCGGGGTCATCCCGGGCGAAGCGCGTGCCCTTCGTGGTACACCGCCAGGGACTTGAACCCTGAACCCGCTGATTAAGAGTCAGCTGCTCTGCCAATTGAGCTAGCGGTGCTCGGTCTGTGGTGACCAGCTCTTCCGGCCCTAAGGACTGGAAGATTCGTACACCGCCAGGGACTTGAACCCTGAACCCGCTGATTAAGAGTCAGCTGCTCTGCCAATTGAGCTAGCGGTGCTTCCACCACAGCGACGTCATTCGACGTGGCTCGCTGGGCGACGGAGGAATACTTTACGGATGGAGGAGGGCTTCGTCCAGTCAGGATCCACGAAACCAGGCGATTGTGCGGCAAGTCTCAAGGGTGATGGTGGTGGGTGCTGCCCGGCGTCCCCGTTCAGTGCGACGGGCCATCCTCGCGGTCCTGCCGGCGGCGGCGCACGTCGGCGGCGCGAGCACGGTCGCGCTTCGACATCGCGCCCTGCGAGGAGGACTTCCTCGACGGCGCTGCCTTGGATGCGCCGGCGCCTGTCCGTGCGCTGCGGCGATGGCCGCTCGGCCCGGAGGGGGTGGCCTCGACGTCGTCGTCCTGGTCAATGCGGCCGGTGCGAGACCACTGGTGGTACTGCTTCAGCGTGGCCGCCTGCTCCTCGGTGAGGCGGTGCCACAGGGGCAGGTCGAGCTTCTTGCGGTCGCGTACGCGGCTGCCGAGGGTCCAGCCCGCCAGCATGACCAGCGCGACCACCATGCCGCCCCATATGCTGCTGCGGCCGGCGCGGGCTCCGGTGAGCATCGAGACGGTTCCGCCGAGTATGCCCGCGGCAAGGATGGTCACGACGACGATGGCGGCCATGGACGCCCAGTAGCGCTGTGCGGCGGTGGTACGCGGCTTGCGGGTTTGAGAAGTCACCTCGGCATTGTGGCACCCTCGCACGCAGTGGCTGAGCAAGGCGTGGGTGTCGAAGGTTGCGGAACGGAGACCTGCTGGCCGCTTCAACCGGCAGGTAGTCGTATCCGCTGGTGCGGGCGCGGTTCAGTGTCACACGTCTGCGGCTCTCACCGCGCTCCTGCGCGCGGTAGCGTGGACCGCATGAGCGACCCGATCGTGACGCTGGCGACCTGCGCCGACTTCCCCAACCTTGATGACGATGACCGCGGCCTGCCGGATGCTCTGCGTGCGCGTGGCATCGAGCCGCGGGTCGCCGTATGGGACGACCCCGGCATCGACTGGAGCCAGTCCGGCACGGTCGTGCTGCGCAGTGTGCGCGACTACGCCACCAAGGGCAACTACTCCCGGTTCCTCCAGTGGGCCCGGTCGGTGCCCCGGCTCGCCAACCACCCCGACGTCGTCACCTGGAACTCGGACAAGCACTACCTCACCCGCTTGAGCGAGTGGGGGGTTCCCATGATTCCGACGATGTGGCTGGAGCCTGAGGCTGGCTACTCCAAGCACCAAGTTCACACCCGTTTCCCGGCCCATGGCGACTTCGTCGTCAAGCCGGCCGTCTCCTCGGGTGGGCGCGGCACCGGGCGCTACACCGCCACCGACGCCGCCTCCCGGTCCTCGGCGATCAATGACGCCATGCACCACCTGCGTCGCGGACGCACCGTCATGGTCCAGCGCTACCTCGAGGAGGTCGACCGCAAGGGCGAGGTCTCGCTGGTCTACTTCAACGGCGTGCTGTCCCACGCGGTGGAGAAGGCGCCGATGCTCCACCCCTCTTTCAAGTCCACCGACGAGATCCACGAGGAGATCGTCACTGCGCGCGAACCCAGCGAGCAGGAGTGGCTCTGGGGTGAACGGGTGCGCAAGGCCATCCACGCGCTGATCAAGGAGATCTCCGGCCGGGACATCCAGCTCCTGTTCAACCGTGTCGACGTCGTCGGGGACGGTCAAGGCGGTTTCTACCTCATGGAGGTCTCACTGATCGACGCGGGCCTCTACCTCGGGGCGGCGCCGGAGGCGCTGGACAACTTCGCCGACGCTATCGCTCAGCGCATCTTCTGGTGACCGCACGGGCGCGGGCATCTTCCAGGTGCCCAGGTGTGGTAGATAGGTGCCATGCGCACGCTGCTCAACATCATCTGGGTCGTCTTCGGCGGGTTTTGGCTGTTCCTCAGCTACCTCTTCTTCGGACTGATCGCCTGCCTGTTCATCGTCACGATTCCTGCAGGCGTCGCCTCCTTCCGTATCGCCGCCTACGTCCTGTGGCCCTTCGGGCGTGAGGTGGTTCCGGCCCCCGGGGCCGGCGCCATGAGCGGGATCAGCAACATCATCTGGTTCCTCGTCGCCGGGCTCTGGCTGGCCATCGGCCACCTCACCACCGCCGTGGTCCAGGCCGTCACCATCGTCGGGATCCCGCTGGCCGTGGCCAACATCAAGCTCATCCCCGTCACCTGCTTCCCCTTCGGCAAGCAGATCATCGAGACCCGCTAAGAGGTTGCGCCATATGGCGTAGCCGGTGGGGTCGGGACCCTCGGCCCGGGCTCGCGGAGACGTGCACCGGGTCCACACCCGAGACGCTACCGGTGCCGTCTCAAGCCTCCGATACCGTGTCGCAATGCGAACGCTTTCGGTATCCGCCACGTCCTTGGAGCGCGAGCCAGTTCGGTTGTCTGATCTGCTGGCCGAGGTCCTGGCGGGGGAGGGGATCGACCTGTTCGCCCTGGAGACGCTTCCGCGTCTGGACGAGGCGCAGGCGCTCGTCGCCATGGTTAAGGGCCTCGCCCCTCAGGCCGAGTGCTGGTGGGTCTCCTTCCAGGTGCGCTCCGACGGCGCCCGCCTCGCTGACGGCACGTCGCTGGCCAAGGCGGCGGCCTGGGCTGCGCAGGAGGCGATAGTCGTTGCTGTCGGCATCAACTGCGTGGCCCCCGGTGTCGTCTGGATGCACTGCACGAGGGTGGGGTGCTACTGGAGGAGGGTTGGGGGTACTGGGGGTAGGTGGGGCCTTCGTGCAGTACGCACAACCCGTGGTCAGTAGATCCCGACCCTCGTGGAGTAGGCCGACTCGGGCCGACTCGGGGCGGAGCCGGCGTCGAACCATGACCTCCGGGCCCCTGCGCAGACGGCGGTCAGGGGGCAGGGGATGGGGGTGGACCTGTGGCGCAGGCGCCGGGCTGTGCCACCAAGATCCCCGCGGACTCACTCCCGCGCGGCCCGGTGTCCACAGCGCTGACATCAACGGACCCAGCGTCAATGTTCCCAGCGGGGATCGTTGGAATCCTGCGGTTCTTCTTCGGTGTGCAACGCCGATGCGCCTGTGATGTCAGCACCATGGACACCAGCGACCTGCCAGGACCCGCCAGACCTCTTCCCTCCGGCCCCACCCTCGCCTCCTGGACCACCAGCCTGTCCCGGGTTCCCGTCCGAGCGAGTGTCTCAGAAGTCATGACACTCACACGTCTCACAAGCGAGGAGACAGCACAGCCAGCGATCTCTACGACCCGGTGACCAAGACCTGGCATTCCACTGGCGAGGGGACTGGAATCCCGGCGCTGGCGCCATCGTGGATCGACGCTGGGGCGCGGCTCGTCGGCGCCTGCTGCCGCACCCGTCCAGCCCAGATCCGCCAGCTCGCCCACGCGGTCCGTCCGTAGCCGCGCAGCCCTCCGACCTCGCCGCCCCGGTGAATCAGTCCGCGGCCGACTTGCATGCCGTTACTCTAGTGCTAGAGTAACGGCATGTCATCGGACGCCGACATCGTTCTCCTCTCGCTCCTTGCTGAGCAGCCGCGCCATGGCTACGACCTCGACCGAGTCATCGAGCAGCGCGGCTACCGCCAGTGGACCTCCCTGGCCTTCTCCTCCGTCTACTACCTCCTCAAGCGCCTGTCGGAACGGGGGCTCCTCGAGCCCGACGAGGGCTCCCAGGGGCGGCGCACCGTCTTCCGCGTGACCGACGCCGGGCGCCATGAGCTGAGGAATGCAGCCAGTGCACGTGTCCTCTCTCCGGCACCACCCTCCGCAGGCGTGCTCCCGGCGCTCAACGCCTACCCCCGGCTCGACGATCCCGCGCTCGTGGCCCTCCTCGAGCAGCGCGTCGAGGCGCTCCTTGGCAGGCTCGATGAGCTGCGCGCCCTGCGCGCCCAGGTCGACGAGGAGCACGCCCTGGCCATCTTTGACTACGAGATCCTGCGCCAGGAGGCGGATCTCACCTGGACCCGATCCCTCCTGAAGAAAGTAGACAGTGATGAGGACTGATATCAAGAAGGACCGCAAGGACCTGTACCTGCCGGGAAAGGCCGACTTCACGGAGGTGGACGTATCGGCCATGACCTACCTGGCCATCGACGGCCACGGCGACCCCAACACCTCACCGGTCTACGCCACCGCGATCCAGGCGCTCTACGCCGGCGCCTACGCGATCCGCGCCGTACTGAAGAAACGAACCGGCGACGACTTCGTCGTCGGGCCCCTGGAAGGACTGTGGACGAGCGCCGACAATGCGGCCTTCGTCGCCGGTGACAAGGGGGAGTGGGACTGGACCATGATGATCCCCCTGCCCGAGGCGGTCTCCTCGCAGGACATCGCCGAGGGGCTGGCACAGGCCGCGCGCAAGAAGCCCGAGCTGCCCATCACCGCCCTCAAGGAGCTCCCCCTGAGCGAGGGCAGGTCGCTGCAGATCCTCCACGTGGGCACCTACGACGACGAAGCCCCCACCCTGGCGCGCCTGCACGACGAGGTCATGCCGCGCCTCGGGCTTACCTGGAACGGGCCCCACCACGAGATCTACCTCAGCGACCCCAGGCGCGTGGCGCCGGAGAGGATGAAGACCGTCCTGCGCCAGCCGGTCAGGCCCGTCGCGGACACCCCCGAGGTGGACTAACCCTGCTGCGGTCCCACGGACAGCAGGTGGACGACCGCGTGCCCCTCCCGGTCGCACTCGGCCAGATCCACCAGGGCCGTCAGACGCCAGTCGTGGTCGCCGTCGGGATCCTCCAGGACCTGCGTGGCCAGCCACACCTGCCTGCCGGAGGCCTCCAGGGCCTCGCGCAGGCGCTCACTGACCCCGGCGGTCGCCAGGGCCGTCTCATCGGGGGCCTCGTCGAGTGGCGCCAGTGAGATCGCCCGGGCCGAGGTGTCCGTGCCGATCCAGTCGTACTCGTCCCAGTAACGGCCCAGCACCTCGTCCCAGCGGTCCTCGCCCCAGCCTGAGGAGACGTCCAGGCGCCCCAGGGCCTCGACGTCGTCACGCGCCATGAGCTCCACGCGCCGGAACATCTCCCGGCGCACCGCCACCCGGAAGGCGTGGCGGTTGCGAGTAAAGGCCACCGTCCCGTCCTCGTCCGCGCCGAAGGCCCGCTCCACCCCGGCCGAGTCGTCCGCGCCGGGACGGTCACCCTCCAGCAGGCCGGCGGCCTCGCCGGCCTTGCCGGCCTGGGCCTGGCCGAGCGCCTCCCACTCATCGAGCAGGGAGGAGTCGACAGCGCGCACGAGCGCCCCCAGCCAGTCGATGAGCTCGACGACCTCGGGAGTGCGGTGCTCCTCGGGCACGACCTGGCGCAGCGCCCGGTAGGCGTCGGTCAGGTAGCGCAGCACCACGCCCTCGCTGCGCCCCAGCTCGTAGCGGGAGATGAGGTCGGAGAAGGTCATCGCGTTCTCCACCATCTCGCGCACCACCGACTTCGGGGCCAGCTCGTGCTCAGCGATCCACGGGTTGGCCTGCTTGTACATCTCCAGGGCGGGGGAGAGCAGGTCGGCCAGCGGCTGGGGCCAGGTGACCTCCTCCAGGGCGGCCATGCGCTCCTCATAGTCCATGCCCTCGGCCTTCATCGCGGCGATCGCCTCGCCGCGGGCGGCGCGCTGCTGGGCGTAGAGCAGCGGGCGCGGATCGTCCAGGGTGGCCTCGACGACGCTGACGACGTCGACCGTGTGCTCCGGGGCCTCCACGTTCAGCAGGTCCATGGCCGCCAGGGCGAAGGGCGCCAGGGGTTGGTTGAGGGCGAAGTCGGCCGGCAGGTCCACGGCCAGGCGCAGCCGGGGGCGCCCGTCGGCGGCGGCCTGGGCGCTGGAGACGTGCGTCAGGACGCCCGCCGTGCGCAGCGACAGGTAGATCTCCAGGGCGCGGCGCACGTGTCGACGCCGCTGGGCCTCGGGCTCGTGGGCGCGCTCCAGCAGGCCCGCCATCGCCGCCACCGGATCGCCGGCTCGCTCCATGAGGTTGAGCACCATGGTGGTGGTGACCTGGAACTGGCTGGTCAGTGTCTCCGGGGCCGCGTCGCGCAGCCGCTCGAAGGTCTTGTCCGTCCAGTTGACGCGCCCCTCAGGGGCCTTCTTACGCACGATCTTGCGGCGCTTGCGCTCGTCGTCGCCGGCCTTGGCCAGCGCCTTGGCGTTCTCAATGACGTGCTCGGGGGCCTGGACGAGGACGTAGCCGCGGGTGTCGAAACCGGCGCGCCCCGCCCGCCCGGCGATCTGGTGGAACTCGCGGGCGGTGAGGTGACGCTCCTTGGAACCGTCGAACTTCACCAGGGAGGTCATGACCACCGAGCGGATCGGCACGTTGATCCCCACCCCGAGCGTGTCCGTGCCGCAGATGACGGACAGCAGTCCCTCGCGGGCCAGACGCTCCACCAGCCGCCGGTAGCGCGGCAGCATGCCCGCGTGGTGCACGCCGATCCCGGCGCGCAGCAGCCGCGAGAGCGTGGCCCCGAAACCGCTCCCGAAGCGGAAGTCACCGAGTGCCTTCGCCACCTCGGCTTTACGGGACTTGGGCACCAGGTCCACGCTCAGCAGGGAGGTCGCCCGCTCCACCGCCTCCTTCTGGGAGAAGTGGACGACGTAGATCGGCGCCCTGTCCTGCTCCACCAGGCGCTGAAGCAGCTCACCGATCGGCTCGACGACGTACTCCATCTCCAACGGCACCGGCCGCACGGCGTCGTCGACGACGGCGACCTCGCGGCCCGTGCGCTCGCGCAGGTCCCGCACGAAGAAGGAGACGTCGCCCAGCGTTGCCGACAGCAGCACCATCTGCGCCTGGGGCAGCTCCAGGAGGGGCACCTGCCAGGCCCAGCCGCGCTGCGGGTCGGCGTAGTAGTGGAACTCGTCCATGATGACGCAGTCCACGTCCATGTCCTCGCCCTCGCGCAGGGACTGGTTGGCCAGGATCTCCGCGGTGCAGCAGATGATCGGGGCGGCGGCGTTGATGGAGGTGTCCCCGGTGACCATGCCCACGTTATCCGCCCCGAACAGGCGCACCAGCTCGAAGAACTTCTCACTGACCAGGGCCTTGAGAGGGGCCGTGTAGTAGGAGCGGCCACCGCGGGCCAGGGAGGCGGTGTGGGCGGCCAGCGCGATCATCGACTTGCCCGAGCCGGTCGGGGTGGCGGCAATGACGTGGCGATCCTCCAGAATCTCTGAGAGCGCCTCATCCTGGTGCGGGTAGAGGGGACGGCCGGTCGCCTCCGCCCAGCTTGAGAAGGCCAGATAGACCTCCTCGGGCTCGGGGACGCGCTCGGGATCGTCAGCCGGGATGAGGGCGTCGAGCATCGCATTCAGTGCAGGGGCCGTCATGGCGACATGCTCTCATGGAGATGGTGCGACAGCGGGGCAAGACCCCAGGAGGCAGGCATACAGTGTGAGTGCCCCGCACCGCACCGGCCGACCGTTGCCGCGCCGGCGTTCACGGACATATCAACAAGTGACATCCGGCTGCTCCCAGGAGGAGACCATGACGCGAACCGTGCCCACCTACCAGCGGACCTACCCCGTTTCACCGGACGGGAACCCGTTCGTCCACAACGACCTCGGCCTCTACACCCAGAACCACCCTGTTCCGCCGGCCGATATTGCCGAGCGCAGGGCCTACCTCGTGGGCTCGGGCATCGGTGCCCTGCTGGCCGCGGCCTTCCTCATCCGTGACGGGCGCATGCCGGGGTGCAACATCACCGTCCTGGAACAGCTCGCCGTCCCCGGCGGCTCATTCGACGGCGCCGGGGACACCGACAAGGGCTTCATCGCTCGCGGGGGCAGGGAGATGGGCCAGCACTTCGAGTGCTTCTGGGACATCATGCGTGAGATCCCGGCACTGGAGATGCCCGAGCCCTACACCGTCCTTGACGAGTTCCGCACGGTTAACGAGAACGACCCCAACATCGACCCGTGCCGGGTGATCCACCACTGCGGGCGTCGTCGGGACACCTACAAGATGGGGCTGAACAAGAAGGGCCAGCGTGCAGTCATCAAGCTGCTGATGGCCAAGGAGGAGGCGACCTACGGCAAGACCATTGAGGACTGGTTCGACGCCGATTTCCTCGCCTCGAACTTCTACACGCTGTTCAAGACCATGTTCGCCTTCCAGCAGTACGAGTCCCTCACCGAGATGAAGCGGTACATGCACCGCTTCCTTCAGTACTTCCCCGGGTTCTCCGATCTGTCCTGTCTGCGCTTCTCGCGTTACAACCAGTTCGAGTCCTTCGTCCTGCCGCTGACCCGTTGGCTGAAGAACAAGGGTGTGGTCTTCCAGTACGACACCTGTGTCGACGACCTGGAGATGATCATCACCTCCGGGCGCAAGGTGGTCACCGGTATTCGTTTCCATCGAACCGACGGGCAGGAGGGAACCATCGACGTCGCCGAGAAGGATCTTGTCCTGGCCACCATCGGCTCGTGCACCGAGTCCACCGGCTACGGCGATATGGACACCGTTCCTCCCTTCCTCACCGACCAGCCCGGAGGCGCCTGGACACTGTGGCGCAACCTCGCGAAGAAGTCAGCGGTCTTCGGCCGCCCTGACGTGTTCTGCTCCGACCCCCACAAGACCGTGTGGGAATCCGTCTCCTTCAGCTTCATCGGGGCCGACCACCCCTTCCTGAAGAAGATCCATGAGCTCACCGGCAACGATCCCCTGTCGGGCCGCACGGTCACCGGAGGCATCATCACCGCGGAGGACTCAGGCTGGTGCCTGTCACTGACCATGAATCGTCAGCCCCAGTTCCGGGCTCAACCGAAGGACTGGGGCGTGGCCTGGGCCTACGGTCTCTATCCGCACGCCCTGGGGAACTGCGTGCGTAAGCCGATGATCGAGTGCACCGGTGAGGAGGTCCTGAAGGAGTACTGCTACCACTTCGGCCTGATCGGTCAGTTCGAGGAGATCAAGAGGCGCACCAAGGTTCGCCTGGCGACGATGCCCTACATCACCTCCTTCTTCATGCCTCGACGTGCTGGGGACAGGCCCGAGGTGATTCCGGATGGCTGCGTCAATCTCGGCCTTCTCGGGCAGTTCGTTGAGACGCCCGATGACTGCGTCTTCACGACCGAGGGATCGGCACGCACGGCGATGATGGCCGTCTACGGGCTGCTCGACCTCGACCGAGACGTTCCTCCGATCTGGCCCGCTCAGTACGACGTCCGTGCACTGCTGGCGGCTGCGAAAACGATGAATGACGGCAAGCTCCCCGGCGAGAAGGCTCTGAACCGCTTCCTGCGGGGCACGTACTACGAGGACATCCTTCCCTGATCGGGCCGGGCGGGGCGGCTCGGCAAGACGGCGCTCAAGGGTTCGCTGTGACGACGAGGGCGATTCATGAGAGCATGCGGGCCGTCCCCACCTGTCGCGACACCGTGAAAGGCTGAATCTCCCATGGATGCCCTCGCCGCTCAGCTCGCGGCGGTCTCGGACTGGATCACGCTCCACATCACCATGTGGGTGCTTGTCGGTACCGGGATCCTGCTGACCGTCCGCACTGGCTTCGTGCAGCTCCGCCGCCTGCCGGACATGTTCCGCCAGGTGGCCGGATCGCGTTCCGGGGCTCAAGGAGGCATCTCCTCCTTCCAGGCCTTCACGATCTCCCTGGCCGCCCGCGTGGGCATCGGCAATGTCTTCGGAGTGGCCGCCGCCCTCATCCTGGGAGGCCCCGGTGCGATCTTCTGGATGTGGGTGGTCGCCCTGGTCGGCATGGCCACGGCCTTCTTCGAGGCGACCCTGGCCCAGATGTTCAAGGTCCGCCACACCGACGGCTCCTTCCGTGGCGGGCCCGCCTACTACATGGCGCGCGGGATGCGTAGCCGGCCCCTGGGTGTCGTCTTCGCGGGACTGACGATCTTCACCTGCGGCTTCTCCATCATCATGGTCCAGTCCAACGCCGTCGCCGGGGTCATCGGCCCGGACTCCCCACTGCACCTGCCCCCGAGCGCCGCCGCAGCGGTGCTGGTGGGGCTGGCCGCCCTCGTCATCCTGGGCGGAGTGCGCCGGGTCGCTCGCGTCACCGAGTGGATGGCGCCCATCATGGCGCTGGTCTATGTCGTGATGGCCGTTATCATCGTCGCCCTCCACATCACCCAGCTCTGGGGGCTTGTGGTCACGATCGTCTCCTCGGCCTTCGGCCCGACACCCTTCGCCGGAGGGATGACCGGGGGCATCATCGCCGCCCTGACCAACGGGACCCGCCGCGGCCTGTTCTCCAACGAGGCCGGGCAGGGCACTGCCCCCTTCGCCGCTGCCACCGCCACCGTGGCCCACCCCGTCCAGCAGGGGCTCATTCAGTCCCTCGGCGTGTTCGTCGACACCATCATCGTGTGCACCGCGACCGCCTTCATCATCCTGGTCTCCGGGGTCTACAGCCCCGTTCTCGTCGAGGCGGGCAAACTCACCACCGATGCCGCGGCAACCTTGACCTCCGACGCCGTCGCCGCCACCCTCGGCGGCTGGACGGCCATCCCCATGGCTATCGTCATCTTCGTTCTGGCCTTCTCCTCCATCATCGCCGCGGCCACCTACTCCGAGGTCTCCATGACCTTCATCTCCGAGCGGCCCGAGTGGCGCTGGCTGCCCCGACTCGTCTCAGTGGTCTCCACTGGGCTGGGGGCCCTCGCCTCTCTGACCGTCGTGTGGAACACCGTCGACATCACCATGGCCGTCATGACCCTGACCAATCTGGTCGCCCTCATCTGGCTCGCCCGCTGGGGCGTGGGGGCGCTCAGGGACTGGGACGCCCAGCGTTCGGCAGGACGAGTCGTCCCCCTGTTCAACGGCGTGGGCAACCCCTATCTGCCCGGTGACCTCCCCGGTGACGTCTGGGCCGGTGAGCGGGCCAGCCTGACCGAGGCGGACAGCACCGCCGACGACGTTCCCGCAGCGACCCCAGCCAGCAGCCAGCCCGCCGCCTCGACAGGAGCAGACGCATGAACCTCACCAGCATCGAGAACCTGCTCAACTCCGTCGACAACTTCTTCTACACCTACCTTCTTGCCGCCCTGCTCATCCTGGTCGGCATCTACCTGACCACCCGCTCCCACCTGGTTCAGCTGCGCCACTTCGGCACCATGGTCAACTCGCTGCCTGGGTCCCGCTCCAGTGCGCAGGGCGGTATCTCCTCCTTCCAGGCCTTCGCCGTGGGGCTGGCCGCGCGCGTCGGCATCGGGAACATCGCCGGAGTCGCCCTGGCCATTGTGGCCGGCGGTCCCGGAGCCCTGTTCTGGATGTGGGTCGTCGCCCTCATCGGCATGGCCACCAGCTTCGTGGAGTCCACTCTCGCCCAGATCTTCAAGGAACGCGGCCGGGACTTCACCTTCCGCGGGGGCCCGGCCTACTACATCAAGAACGGTCTGGGATCGGCCCTGTGGGGCAAAATCTTCGCCGCCATGTGCATCGTCTCGGTCGGCGTGACGGTGGTCATGGTGCAGACGAACTCGCTGGCCGAGGTCATCACCGCCACCGTCCCCAGCGTCTCGGGCTGGATGGTCGGGGTCTTCCTCGTTCTGCTCACCGCTCCCGTGGTCCTGGGCGGGGTCCGGCTCGTGGCCCGTATCGCGGAGTGGCTGGCCCCCCTTATGGCGCTGGCCTACGTGCTCATGGCCGTGGTGGTCATCATCCTCAACATCGGTAGGCTCCCCGAAGTCCTGGCGAGCGTCTTTGAATGGGCCTTCGGCCTCAACCAGGCCCTGTTCGGCACCGCCGGAGGCATCCTCGCGGCGCTGCTCAACGGCGTGCGTCGCGGGCTGTTCTCCAACGAGGCCGGGCTCGGAACCGTCCCCAATGCCGCTGGCACCGCGACCGTTGCCCACCCCGTGCGCCAGGGCCTCATCCAGTCCTTCGGCGTCTTCGTCGACACGATCCTCGTGTGTACGGCCACCGGCCTACTCATCCTGCTGACCACCAAGGCCTACCACCCCGGCGACGGCTCCCTGGCTGGAGCGATCCTCACCCAGCAGGCCGTTGCCGAGCACCTGGGTGCCTGGACCACCTGGCCCATGGTGGTACTCATCTTCGTCCTGGTCTTCTCCACGGTGCTGGGCTGCTACTCCTACGCGCAGGTCAACGTCAACTTCCTGGGCGGAGAACGCCGGGCCGAGCAGATCTTCGGGATCGTCCTGACCGCCGCGGCCTTCGTCGGCACCGTCCTGACCCTGCCCGTCGTCTGGGCCCTGTCCGACATCGCCCTGGGGCTCCTGGGGGTGCTCAACCTCGTCGTCATCGTCCGCCTGGCCCCCTGGGTCATCGGAGCACTGCGGGACTTCGAGTCCCAGCGCGCCCGGGGCATCACCGAGCCTGCCTTCGTGGGCCACGGCAACTCCCTCCTGCCCGGAGACGTGGTCCCCGGGATCTGGGAGCCCGACGACGTGGCGAAGCGGGGCTGATCATCATGTCACCTCTGGGGCGCATCTCATGGATGGATCAGGTCGACGCCGCCCTGACCTCCGTCTCCGACATGCTCTACTCCTGGGGCCTCATGTGGCTCCTCATCGGCGCGGGCATCTTCTTCACCGTGAGAACCGGGGCTGTCCAGCTGCGGCACACCGACGCGATCGCCGCCTCAGTGGTCGGCTCACGCGACGGCAGCCACGGCGGCATCACCTCCTTCCAGGCCTTCGCCGTCGGACTGGCCTGTCGGGTGGGGACCGGCAACATCGTCGGGGTCGCGCTGGCGCTCATCCTGGGCGGGCCCGGAGCCGTGCTGTGGATGTGGCTCGTGGCGATCCTGGGAACTGCCACCGCCTTCAGCGAGGCCACACTCGCCCAGCTGTTCAAGGTGCGTCGCCCTGACGGCACCTTCCGCGGTGGCCCCGCCTACTACATCTCGCGAGGACTGGGGCTGCCGATCCTGGGCGGGGTGTTCGCCGTCGTCTTCCTCATCGCCAACGGCCTGGTCATGCCCATGGTGCAGGCCAACGCCATCACCGTCGCCCTTCATAGGGCCGGGGGCCTCTCGCCGAGCCTGGGAGCCGTCCTCGTCGTGGCCCTGACCGCCCCGGTCCTCCTGGGAGGCCTGCGCGCCATGGCCCGCGTGGCGGAGTACCTGGCCCCGTTCATGGCGCTGGCCTACCTGGTGCTGGTGCTGGCCATCCTCTTGACCCACCCCGCCCAGGCCTTCGAGGCGCTGTGCTCCATCATCGAGGGCGCCTTCGGCCTGCGCCAGGGACTGGGCGGCGTGGCCGGCGGGCTGACCGCCGCGCTGCTCAACGGCGTGCGCCGCGGCCTGTTCTCCAATGAGGCTGGGCTCGGAGGGGCCGCCTGCGCCGCGGGCTCGGCCACCGTGAGTCACCCCGTGCAGCAGGGCTTCATTCAGGCCTTCGGGGTCGTGGTGGACACCCTGTTCGTCTGCACGGCGACGGCGCTGGCGATCCTGGTCGCCGGCGCAGACGTCCTCCACCCCGGGGTGAGCGCCAAGGAGAGCGCGGGAACCCTCACCCAGGACGCCATCGCCCACCTCGTAGGGGAGTGGAGCCGCTGGCCCATGGCGCTGCTCATCGTCGTCCTGGCCTACACCACCATCATCGGGGCCTTCTCCTACGCCCAGGTCTGCCTCGACTACCTCACCGACCGTCCCGGGATCTCGCGCGCGCTCCAGATCGGCGCCGTCATCTGCGCCGGCGTCGGCAGCGTGCAGCAGCTGACCACCGTGTGGACCCTGGCGGACGTGCTCCTGGGGCTGGGCGCCATCATCAACCTCGTGGCGCTGGTGCTTCTGAGCCGGTGGGTCGTCGGTGCACTCAGGGACTGGGAGGCCAGGCGGGGCATGTCGACGTCGGAGGGCGGTCAACCGGTCTTCCGCGGGGACTCCCAGTACCTTCCAGCGCCCCTGCCGGAAGGTGCATGGGAGTACTCGACCGGCCGGTAGATCGGTGCTCCCGTGGGAAGCGCCACTCCGCTTCGTGTTCGTGTGGCAGCAGTGCCACGGGGCCGTCACCGGATCGAAACACTGTATCCGTAGCCTTCGCGAATACGGTGCCAGCCCCTCCCGAAGGAGGGAGACGTGGACGGGACGTGTATTCCGGTACGGACCGTTCCCGTGCTGGTTCGCGCCTCTTGCCCACCCCGCCCGCGCCGTCATCCCACCCCCTACGGAGGTTCTCACGTGCAACCGGTTCTGGCTTCCTTGACCAGTGCGACATCCAGTGCAGACAACAGCTGGGTCGCCTCCTTGGAGCGCTTCTTCGACGGTGGCGCCAAGATCCTCGATGATGCCGCCGGGTACCTGTTCCTCTACCTGCTCGCCTGGCTGCTTGTGCTGGGTGGCCTGTACTTCACTGTGCGGACCGGATTCGTGCAGCTGCGGCTCTTCCCCTACATGGTGCGGGCCATCACCTCCTCCCGTGACAGCAAGGAGGGCGGGATCTCCTCCTTCCAAGCCTTCGCCGTCGGGCTGGCCTCCCGCGTGGGCACCGGCAACATCGTGGGCGTGGCCCTCGCCATCACCATGGGCGGCCCCGGCGCCGTGTTCTGGATGTGGCTCGTGGCGCTGGTAGGCATGGCCACCGGATTCATCGAGGCCACCCTCGCCCAGCTCTACAAGGTCACCCACCCCGACGGCACCTTCCGCGGCGGCCCCGCCTACTACATCCAGCGCGGCCTGGGGTCCAAGCCCGCCGCCAAGGTCTTCGCCGTCGTCATCACCTTCGTCTTCGGCTTCGCCTACGAGGCCACCCAGGCCAATGCGATCTCAAACGCGATGGAGGACGCCTTCGAGATCAAGCCGTGGATGACCGCTGTCGCTCTGGTCGTCATCACCACGCCGATCATCTTCAAGGGCATCAAGTCGGTCGCTGCCGTCTCGGAGTGGCTCGTGCCGATCATGACGGTGATCTACGCCCTCATCGCCGTGACCATCCTGGTGCTGCACATCGGCGCGATCCCGGGTGCGATCCTCTCCATCTTCGAGGGCGCCTTTGGAATCAATGCGGCCTTCGCCGGTGTTGCCGGGGGATTCACCGCCGCACTTCTCCACGGCACCCGCCGAGGCCTGTTCTCCAACGAGGCCGGTGAAGGCTCAGCCCCCAACATCGCGGCCACCGCCACCGTGGCCCATCCTGTCCAGCAAGGATTCGTGCAGTCCCTGGGCGTCTTCGTCGACACCATCGTGGTGTGCACCGTCACCGCCCTCATCGTCCTGCTCTCCGGGGTCTACACTCCGGCAGGCCCCAACGTTTCCAAAGAGGCAGCCAAAGCGGCTGCGGACGCCGTCAAGAACCTGACCGCCGCCTCGGTCGCGAACGTGCTCGGCGGCTGGGCGCAGTACCTCATGGTCGCCATCGTCTTCGTCTTCGCCTACTCCTCGCTCCTGGGCAACTACACCTATGCCCAGGTCAACATGGACTACCTCCAGGGCAAGCAGCACAAGCACTACGCCCTGCGCGCCATGATCATCGTGGCCACCGCCGTCGGCTCCCTGTCCCCCCTCACCTTCGTGTGGAACCTGTCCGACCTCGTCATGGGAGCCATGGCCGTCATCAACATGGTCTCCATCCTCGCCCTGGGAAGCTGGGCCTTCGGAGCCCTGCGCGACTGGGAGGCCCAGCGCCGCGCCGTCGAGGCCGGTGAGAAGGACGAGATCCGTTTCATCGCCACCGACAACCCCTACCTGCCCGGCACGCTCCCCGGAGACGTCTGGGCCGCCGACGGCGCTGCCCACGCCGCCATCACGGAGCGTCGCGCCGCGCTCGAGGAGGCCTCGGGCAGCTGAGCCCAACAGCGCTAGGCTGAGGCCCATGAAGATCGCGCGCTTCTCCACCGGTGACGAGCCCCGCTACGGCATCGTCCAGGGCCTGCCCGAGGAACAGACCGCCTCGGGCGAGTCCGACGGGCACCTCCTGGTCCTCAAGGGAGACCCCCTCTACTCCCTGCCCGAGGCCACCGGGGAGGTCGTCGAGCTGCGTGAGGCCCGGCTCCTGTCGCCGGTCATCCCGCGCTCCAAGGTCGTGGGGATCGGGAAGAACTACGCGGGCCACATCACCGAGATGGGGGAGGATGAGCCACCGCGCGACCCGGTCGTCTTCTTCAAGCCCAACACCTCCGTCATCGGCCCGGATGCTCCCATCGTCCTACCCTCCTGGAGCGACGAGGTTCACTACGAGGCCGAGCTCGCCGTCGTCATCAAGACCCTCGCCAAGGACGTTCCCGTGGACCACGCCGACGACGTCATCCTGGGCTACACGGTCGCCAACGACGTCTCGGCCCGAGACCGCCAGCGCGCCGAGCCGCAGTGGGTGCGGGCCAAGGCCTTCGACACCTCCTGCCCTCTGGGGCCGTGGATCGAGGTTCCCGAGCCCGGCCGCGAGCCGCTCTTCTCACCCAGCGACGCGATGGTGCGCGCCCGGGTCGACGGCCGCCTCGTCCAGGAGGGACGGACCACGGACATGATCCGCACGATTCCCGAGCTGGTCTCCTACGTATCGACGATCTTTACCCTTCTGCCTGGCGACGTCATTCTCACTGGAACGCCGGCGGGAGTCGGCGAGATCCGCGCCGGTCAGCGCGTCGAGGTCGAGGTCGAGGGCATCGGCTTCTTCTCCAACCCGGTGGTCCGTCGCTGAGGCAATGTGACTGGTGCCGAGGAGCTGGAGTCCTCGCCCCGATGACGATGGGTGGGGTTCTCAGGCATGCCCCGAGAACCCCACCCATAACCGGTGAGTACCGGTGTTGCTCATCGGCTCAAGGGGAGCCGCGGGCCCGATCAGGTGTCCTTGGGAGAGCTTCCCGAGCCCTTCTCGTCGCTCTTCTTGTCGCCTGAATCGCTCTTCTCCTTGTTGTTACTCTTGGAGTCCTTGCCAGATCCGTTGTCGGGCCCGGCCTCATCCATGTCGGCTGGGCCGGGGTTACTGATCGGCGTGGCCTTGAACAGCGTCTCCATCTCGCTGGAGGAGTAGGCGTCAGCAGGGCAGGCGTACGCCGCCTGGAGCATAACGGGTGTGCCCACCGTGCTGAATACACGGACGACCCTGGTGACCTTGTAGTCCTTGTGGTCTTCCGTACCGGTGTATGTGAAATCCAGCCGTCTGGTCTCGATGCCGTGACCATCGGTGTCCTTGACCAGGGTGGAATCGTCCTTGGTGGGTTCGAAGGAGACGTTCGTGAAGTCCGGCTTCTGATAGGCGGTGATAAAGGCTTCTGCCTGATAGTCCGACTCGGCGCGATCGCCTTCCCCGCTTGATTCGTACAGGTTCTGCGTCGCGGAGAACACGCATCCGTTCGACTTTTCCATTCTGTTCTTGCCGTCGGTGTCGTAGACGGTTACCTTCCAACCGGAGTGGGACTGCGGGAACTCCCACGAAGGAACGTACTCGACGTTACTGTTCTTACCTCCCTTGGAGGGCTTTCCCGACGGCTCCGTGCTCTTGCCCGACTTTTCAGCGGATGATGACGCACTGCTGGAGGCGCTGGGGTGCGCGGGGCCGGACTCGTCCTGGCACGCAGCGAGAGCCGGGACGGCCAGAGCGAGGCTGAGCCCAGCGACAAGAGGGAGTCTGAGAGCCGATCGGCGGCGGTTGGCGGAACGCGCCAAGGGATGCAGGGACGGGGACATGAGGCCTCCAAGGAACGGTGAGTCGGGGGTCTTCCCGAACGGGCTGGGGATGTCAACACCTCTGGTGGAAGCCGCGAGGACTTCCTGGCGGCGACATCATGTTCTCATGGGTGGCACGTTAATTCGTCCGTGTGCGCAGTGCGATGGGGTGAGATCCCCATCTCTCGGAATGGTGGGTAACCCCCTTCAGGGGGTTACCCACCCTGTTCCCTGAGCGGCGCCTGAGGGGACTATCCTGGACCTATCATGCCTGAACTCAGTGATCACTCATCCGCCTTCCGTCCTGAGCCCGTAGCCGCCTCCGGCGTTCCGGGGCAGGGCTCATCGTCTGTGCGCGTGCGTTTCTGCCCTTCACCTACGGGAACCCCTCATGTGGGCATGGTGCGCACCTGCCTGTTCAACTGGGCCTACGCCCGCCATACCGGTGGCACCTTCGTCTTCCGGATCGAGGACACCGACGCCGCCCGTGACTCCGAGGAGTCTTTCGATGCCATCCTGGACTCCCTGACGTGGTTGGGCCTGGACTGGGACGAGGGCGTGGGTAAGGGCGGCCCTCATGAGCCCTACCGCCAGTCCCAGCGCATGGACCTGTACAAGGAGGTGGCCGCCGAGCTGCTGGCGGCGGGCTACCTGTACGAGTCCTTCTCCACCTCCGAGGAGATCGAGGCCCGTCACCGTGAGCGCGGCGAGGACCCCAAGCTCGGCTACGACGGCTTCGACCGCGATCTGACCCAGGAGCAGAAGGACGCCTTCCGCGCCGAAGGGCGCCTGCCCGTCCTGCGGATGCGGATGCCGGAGGAGGACATCACCTTCACCGACCTGGTCCGCGGCCCGATCACCTTCAAGGCCGGTAGCGTGCCGGACTACGTCGTCGTGCGCGCAGGCGGTGAGCCCCTCTACACCCTGGTCAACCCCGTTGACGACGCCGCGATGGGCATCACCCATGTTCTGCGCGGTGAGGATCTGCTGTCCTCCACTCCGCGGCAGGTGGTCCTCTACCGGGCCCTCATGGACATCGGTCGGGCTCGGGTCGTTCCCGAGTTCGGTCACCTGCCCTACGTCATGGGGGAGGGCAATCGGAAGCTGTCCAAGCGGGACCCGCAGTCCAACCTCCTCATCCACCGCTACCGCGGCATGATCCCCGAGGGGCTCCTCAACTACCTGGCCCTCCTGGGGTGGTCACTGAGCGCGGACCGCGACGTCTTCTCCGCTGCTGAGATGATCGAGGCCTTCGACGTCCACGACGTCAACCCCAACCCGGCCCGCTTCGACCCCAAGAAGTGCGAGGCCATCAATGCCGAGCAGGTGCGTGCGCTGGGGGAGGCCGACTTCCGGGACCGGCTGGTGCCCTACCTCGCCGATGCCTACCCCGACCCGACCGGAGAGACCGCTCAGGTGCCACTGGTCTCAGCGGACTCCTTCGACAAGCTCACTGCTCGGGAGCAGGAGATCCTCAACGAGGCTGCCCCTCTCATCCAGACGCGGATCCAGCTGCTGCGCGAGAGCCGCGACATGCTCGGCTTCCTCTTCGTGTCCGACGACGATCTCGTCGTTGACGACAAGGCCCTGGCCAAGCTCAAGGCCTCGGCCGGAGACGTGCTGGAGGCGGGCATCAGCGCCCTGGAGGGGCTCAGCCCTGAGCAGTGGGACAAGGACCATCTGGAGGAGGCCCTCAAGACCGCCATCGTCGAGGGGCGGGGCATGCCCGACGGCGAGGGGATCAAACCGCGTCTGGCCTACGGCCCGTTGCGTGTCGCGGTGACCGGGCGACAGGTCTCTCCGCCGTTGTTCGAGTCCATGGAGATCCTCGGAAGCAGCTCCACCCTGAACAGGCTGAAGGCTCTTCGGGCCCGGCTCGGGTGAGGTGACTGCACGATGAACTGAGCCGGTGGGGCCGGGACGCGGCGCTGAGTGCGGGCGTCCCGACCCCACCAGTGCAAAGCCGAGTGCAGTACCGCACCAGCCGTCCCGCTCTTCTGCGGGCCGCGCTGGCCGGCTACATGGCTCCGGCGTCGATTCCCTGGATCCGGATGCCTCCCAGAATCGTGTGCCACTGATCCAGCCCGATGAGAGAGCCCTGAGGGCACAGCAGCATGACCTCGAAAGTGAACCCCTTCTCTCCCACTCGCCTGTCGAAACGGTATCCATCCATGGGCGTGTTGGGGGCGTCTGAGAAGTTGACGGTCACGGAGAAGGTCTCCTCATAGCCCGGGAAGGTTCCGCTGTCGTCCCGGACGGCCTCCACCGGGTTTGGTCCCTGTGTCGTCTGGTATCCGGAGAAGATCGTCTGCTGGCCCTTGAGGGCCGCTTTGGACTGAATGTCGTCTCCGACTCCTCGGAGGGTGTAGTACCTCTCCTCCGCGTCGCTGGAGACGAAGCCGAAGCAGGCGGGGTTGGCGTTGACCGTGTATCCGTCAATAGTCCCGTTGGGGCCGGCCGAGTCCTTCTTGATGCGCTCGTCGTCGTGCGTCCAGACCGACGAGTCCTCGCTGGAGATGGTGACACTCGGTGCCGTCCATGTCGTTGCCGAGGGGGAGGGCGTCGATGGTGAGGCGCTCGGGCTCGGTGACTTGGACGGTGTGGGCGAGCTGGACTCGCTGGCCTCGGTGGAGGCCTCGGCGGAGGCGCCGGCGGGCTCGACGCTCAGCTGCCCCTTGTGGGCGGGGCCGCAGGCGCTCAGCGCCAGGCTGGCTGCGAGGCACATTCCCAGGGCGAGGCGACGAGCCCTGGAGGGGGTGCGGGCGAGGAACATCTGGCGATGGTGCTGTGCTGAATGAGGCAATGCGGCTCTCCTGGTGGTGAGAAAGGAGGAGGGAAGGTGCTGTGACTCGGTACCGGGACTCATTTATCCCATGGCCCCAGCATCGAGTCCTGCCACTCGTGTCGAGAACAAGAACTGGTGCCATGTATCGGCGGAGGCGAGTTTGTCCGGGGTGCACTCAAGGAAGACTTCGAGGGTGACGCCCAGATCGCTGATCTGCCGGAAGAAACGGTATCCCGCTACGTTGTTCGTCGAGCCGTTTGCATATGTGACAGTGGCTGTGTATTCGATTTCGTATCCGGGGAGCGTTCCATTGTCGTCTCGTACGGCGTTGACGGAAGTCGGACCTGAGGTCACCGAGAAAGAGCTGTGGTTCGACATCGTCTCCTGCACCTCGGTGGAGGAGGAGAGGTTGTCTCCACCCCTTCTTCCTTCGTCGTGAATTGTTTGGTTTGCTTTGTAGAAGATAATGGCTAGACAGCCTCCTGCGTCGAAGTTGTAGGCCTGGCTGATTTCTGATGATGTCGCGACCGGTCGTTCGAGTATGTCGTCCTGCCGGTGCCACGTGCCGGTGGTGTCGTTGGAGATTGTGACGTTCGGGGCCGTCCAGGCTGTTGCGGAAGATGTTGCCGATGGTGTCGGGGTTGGTGTCGTGGACGGCGTGTCCGAGCTGGAGGGGTCGGCCGTGGTGGAGGCGCCGGCGGGCTCGACGGTCAGCTGCCCCTTGTGAGAGGGACCGCAGGCGCCGAGGGGAAGGGCTGCGATCAGGGCCAGTCCAAGAGTGAGGAGGCGAGTGCTGCAGGGGCTGTGACCTACACGGTGACGGTGTCGCAGGCGGGTGGGCATATTGCCTCCCAGGAGGGTGGGGGTGAGTAGGAACTAGATGGGAGTGTAGGGGATGCCTCTGGAGCCCCGCTCGGTTGTGAGCGTTCAGAAAGGGGTGTGATGCTGGTTGCCAGGGTCTTGTGAGGCCGTGATCGGGAGAATGAAGGGGGGAGGTGCCTGAGGCTCCTGCTATGTGTCGGTCTTCACCTCTTGGCGATTTGATGGGGTGGGGATGGGCGTGTAGATTACTGCCCGCTGCCTCGGACGTGATCCGTTCCGGGGTGAGGCCCTTTGGGGTATGGTGTAATTGGCAACACGACTGATTCTGGTTCAGTTATTCTAGGTTCGAGTCCTGGTACCCCAGCGGATCTGACGATCTGTAGCCCCCATCGTTTAGTGGCCTAGGACACCGCCCTCTCACGGCGGCGGCGCCGGTTCGAATCCGGCTGGGGGTACGAGGGTCCGGTTGCTGGTTTCGGCACTCGGACTGTCATAAGCCCCCATCGTTTAGTGGCCTAGGACACCGCCCTCTCACGGCGGCGGCGCCGGTTCGAATCCGGCTGGGGGTACGGATCAGGCAGGCCGATCGGCTCTGCTGGTTCATTACTGCATAGCATGCCCCCATCGTTTAGTGGCCTAGGACACCGCCCTCTCACGGCGGCGGCGCCGGTTCGAATCCGGCTGGGGGTACGAGGACCAGGTGCCTGCTCCACCGCACGGTGGGGCAGGCACCTCCTGCTTTCTCGCGGCGAGATCTGCTCATGCGAGGGCCCCTCAGCCGTTCGTCAGACGGACGCCAGCAGGTCGCTGCCCGTCGTCACGGTGAGCCCTCGCTCCAGCAGCGAGCGCACGCCTCCTTCCAAGGCGGTGAACAGGGCTTCGGAAGGCTGCGTGCGCCCGTCATGGCACAGCACCACCGACCCGGCGCCGGCAGTGTCCTTGACGGCGGCGGCCTCCGCCGTCGAGGGCGTGTGAACGCTCCACAGCAACAGGTCCATCCTCTTGAGCGAGGCGACCATCATGGCTGGCGCGTCAACCCGGCCGTAGGGAGGCCGCCACAGGCGCGGAGACGGTGCTCCCGCCGCCATGATCGCCTCACGTGTCCGGTCCACCGAGTCGCTCAGCTCGGAGAAGCCCACGCCGTAGACATCCGTGTGCACCCAGTTGTGGACCGCGACCTCGTGCCCCTCGGCGACCTCCCGTGCGATCAGCTCGGGGTGGGCCTCTACCGCGGACCCCAGGACGAAGAAGGTGGCCCGTACGTGCAACCTCGCCAGCATGTCGAGCACGAGTGGAGTCCAGCGGGGGTCTGGTCCGTCGTCAAAGGTCAGCGCCAGCTTCCTGGATTCCCCGCCAGTCTGGAACACCACTCGCGTCCCGAGCGCGTTGCCGGGGCTTGCGGGGCGAGGGGCGGTTCGTGCCGTGGGGGAGAGGTGGGTGTCCCGCCAGTGAGTGACTCCTGCACCGGCGCCCGCGCCGAGCAGACCTGTTGCCGTTGCCAGGGCGGCTCTTCCCAGGAGGCCTCGTCGGCTCTCGCGAGGAGCGGGAGCCGACTGTGAGTCGGTTGATGGAGGGGGCTCGGTGTTCCTGGCTCCGTCATCCGGCAGGCTTGTGGTCGTCACCGGCATATCGTAGAGCGATCCTGACGTGCCCCTGAACTTCGTGTCGGAACGTTGCAGAAGCGCGACGGAATCCAACCGGATCATACCGTATCAATCGATAATCGGGGCATTCTCGGTAGGATGCCCGCGTGACGAACTTTCCCGCGCTGAAGACCCCCGGCCCCCTCGCTGATGGCACCATGCGCATCACTCCCCTGGGGGGCCTGGGAGAGGTTGGCCGCAACATGACCGTCTTCGAGCTGGACGGCAAACTGCTCATCGTTGACTGCGGTGTGCTCTTCCCTGAGGAGGACCAGCCGGGCGTCGACCTCATCCTTCCCGACTTCTCCTCCATCGAGCACCGCATCGACGACGTCGTCGCCCTGGTCCTGACTCACGGGCACGAGGACCACATCGGGGGCGTGCCCTACCTGCTGCGCCTGCGTGAGGACATCCCCCTGGTGGGAAGCGAGCTCACGCTGGCCTTTGTGGAGGCCAAGCTCAAGGAGCACCGTATCCGCCCGGTGCTGCGCCAGGTCGTCGAGCACGAGGAGGTCTCCTACGACCCCTTCGACCTGGAGTTCGTGGCCGTCAACCACTCCATCCCCGACGCCATGGCCGTCATGATCCGCACCGATGCCGGCAACGTGTTGGCCACCGGTGACTTCAAGATGGACTCCCTGCCCATCGACGGGCGCATCACGGACCTGCGCTCCTTCGCCCGCTTCGGTGAGGAGGGCGTGGACCTGTTCTGCGTGGACTCCACGAACGCCGAGGTCCCGGGCATGGTGGGCCATGAGGGTGAGATCGGCCGGGTCCTGGACAACGTCTTCGCCGACTCCGACGGGCAGATCGTCGTGGCCTCCTTCGCCAGCCACGTCCACCGGGTCCAGCAGGTCCTCGACGCCGCCGCCCTGCACGACAGGCGGGTTGCCCTCGTGGGGCGCTCCATGGTGCGCAACATGGGAATCGCCGCCGAGCGCGGCTACCTCAAGGTCCCCGCAGGCGTCCTCATCGATGCCCGGGACATCACCTCGCTGCCCCCGCACGAGAGAGTCCTCATGGTTACCGGCTCGCAGGGCGAGCCGATGGCGGCCCTGTCCCGGATGGCCCACTCCGAGCACCGCAGCGTCACCATTGAGCCCGGGGACACCGTCATCTTCGCCTCCTCCCTCATCCCCGGCAACGAGAACTCCGTCTTCCGGGTCATCAATCAGCTCATGCGGCTGGGTGCGCGCGTGGTCCACCAGGGCAACGCCAAGGTCCACGTCTCCGGGCACGCCTCCTCCGAGGAGCTGCTCCACGTCTACAACATCGTCCAGCCCCGCAACGTCATGCCCATTCACGGTGAGATCCGTCATCTGGTGGCCAATGGCGGGCTCGCCGTCAAGACGGGAATCGCCCCGGAGCGGGTCATGCTGTGCGAGGACGGCGTGGCCGTTGATCTGGATGGGGGAGCGGCCCGTATCGCTGGGCAGGTGCCCTGCGGCTACATCTACGTCGACGGCTCCTCGGTGGGGGAGATCGACGAGGCCGAGCTCAAGGACCGCCGCATCCTGGCGGAGGAGGGCTTCGTCTCCGTCTACGCCGTGGTGGAGACCACGACCGGCACGATCCTGGCCGGTCCCCATATCCAGGCGAGGGGGGTGGCCGAGGACGACTCGGTCTTCGAGGAGATCCTTCCTGATGTGACCGAGGCCCTGTCAGCCGCGCTGGAGACCGGCAAGGCGGACGCCTACTCCCTTCAGCAGGTCATGCGCCGCACCCTGGGGCGCTGGATCGGGCGCCGTCTCAGGCGCCGTCCCATGATCGTCCCGGTCGTCATCGAGGCGTAGCGGGAGGGCTCTCACTGCATGACTCTGTTCCGACCCGCATGCTTCATATCCACCGGATCCATCCTCATTGACATCCCCCTCCACGTCAGCCGCGTGCCGACGCCGGGAGGGGCGATCACCGGGGCGTCGTCGGGTCCGGTCGTCGGCGGCGGGTACACCGTGGTCTCGGCCGCAGCCAGGCAGGGTGTCCCCACCGCCCTGGCCGCCACCCTGGGGACCGGCCCCAACTCCGCGCGGGTGCGCGAGTCAATGCGCCTAGACCGGGTCGAGCTGCTTGTCGAGGAGCTCGTCGGGGACATCGGCACCTGCACCACTCTCATCGAGCCCTCCGGCAGACGCACCTTCATCACCACCGCGGGCGTCGAGGGGGAGCCTCAGCGCGAGGACCTTGAGAGCATCGACCTGAGAACCGGGGACTGGGTCTACGCCACCGGTTACGACCTGGCCCACTACACAAGCCGCGGCATCCTGGCCGACTGGCTCCTGTCGATCCCCGACGGCGTCGGGCTGGTGATCGACCTCGGTCCGGTCCAGCCCGACATCCCCGATCAGGTGCTTCTGCCGCTACTGAGGCGGGCAACGATACTGACCGGGAACGATCTGGAGATGGGGCGCCTCGAGAAGCGTCTGGGCGGCACGAGGGCCATCCGGCTGGCCTGTCCTGAAGCACTGATCGTCCACCGTACCGGCGTGAACGGCTGTGTTCTCCACCCGGTGGGCGGCGGGGCGATCGAGGTCCCCGGTTTCGTGCGTGAGGTCGTGGACACGACGGGGGCGGGAGACACGCATACCGGTGTCCTGGTCGCCGGTCTTCTTGACGGGCTCGACGTCGTCGAGGCGGCCAGGCGCGCCAACGCGGCCGCCGCCCACGCCGTTGCGTGCAGCGGCCCGGCCCAGGCCCCGCTGCGAGAGGAGATCGATGAGTTCCTCCGGGCAGGCGATGAGAGGTCCTGACCGGTCCTGACCGGTCCTGGGGCCGCGCCTGCCCCGCCGCTTCAGGGGGTGAGCCCCGCACCGGGCCGCAGCACCGAGAAGGTGACATGTCTCCGGCCGGCGCAGGCGGCGTGGCGAGGCCAATGACACCGAGAATCCGATAGTTTCTAGAGCATCATGGCCAATCGTCGCACCACGAGAACAGCTGCGTCCTCATCGGGAACCGGCAGAGGGCGTAATCGAGGCGGCTCCGCTTCAGGGACCGCTCCCCTCTCCGCACCCGGGACCGGGCCCTCCGGCGGGCGCTACCGCCGCACCGGCTGGGCCTTCCTCATCCTGGCCCTCGCAGCGGTGCTGGCACTGCGCGAGTGGTTCGGGATCTCCGGGGCCGCAGGCGACCTCCTGCACCACATCGCCGCGGGCCCCGTCGGTGTCCTGGGTATCTTCGTGCCCCCGCTCCTGGCGGCGCTGGGCATCGCCATGCTGCGGGTCCACAGCCTGGGGGCGGTGCACGCGCGGGTCTCGGTGGGTTGCCTGGGGCTGCTGACGGCTCTGACCGGAATGATCCAGGTCGGCAGCGGCAACCCGGTCCTCAAGAACAACATCGGCGGCCTGGAGAGTGCCGGAGGGCTGCTGGGATGGCTGGTGGGCTACCCCCTGGCGGCGCTGTTCTCCTCCGTGGGGGCCGTCATCCTGTTCCTCCTCCTGATCGCCTTCTCCGCCCTGGTCCTGTCCGGCAAGACCGTTGCCGAGATCCGTGACCTGCTGGAGCAGTACCGGGCCGCGGACGGTGACGGAGACTCCCACGGCGCCGACGGATCCGGTGACTCCCTGGCCCGGCGCCTGCTCGGACGGGTGCGTCGAGGCACCGGGCGGGCCGGCGCCTCGGGCGGGGACTCGGATCAGACGGCGCTCCTGGACTCCTACGACGGCGACGAGCCCTTCCGTTCCGCCCTGGAGGTGGAGGAGTCGTCCTCTCGCAAGCGTGGCAGTGGCCGGCGTAAGCGCTCGTCCGACCGGGAGGCCCAGCAGGCCTCGACCACCGAGCTCTTCGAGCCGGGCGGCGATCACGGCGCTCACTCCGGGGGCGAGGACTTCGTCATCCCGGACGTGGGCGAGGAGACCGACGTCATCGCCTCCCCGGCGCCCTCAGCCGCGTCCTCCACCCGGAGCAGGCCCGCCGGCCCGGCAGGTGGCCCCGCGGCCTCCGGCCCGGCCGCAGGGGGGCAGCGCAAACCCTCGTCCGCCAAGCGCCCCGTCCCGCAGGCACCTTCGCAGTCACCGTCCGGTTTCGACGCCGTCACCGAGGAGACCCCCGAGGTCGCCCTCGAGGAGCCCGACCTCGCCGACCAGATCGCCATGAGCGACCTGGGCAACATGGCCCTGCCCGACGGCTCGACCTACACCCTGCCCGAGGACGCGCTGCTCGGTCCTGGTCCGGGCCACTCCACCCGCACCCCCGCCAACGACGCCATCGTCGAGTCCCTGCAGAACGTCTTCGCCGAGTTCAACGTGGACGCCACGGTCACCGGCTACACGCGCGGTCCTCAGGTCACCCGCTACGAGGTCCACCGGGGCCGGGGGGTCAACGTCTCCCGGATCACGGGGCTGGAGAAGAACATCGCCTACGCGGTGGCCTCCGACGAGATCCGCCTGCTCACCCCCATTCCCGGCAAGAGCGCCATCGGCATCGAGATCCCCAACAGCGACCGGGAGATGGTCAAGCTCGGCGACGTCCTGCGCTCCCAGGCCGCGCGCAAGCAGGCGCACCCGCTGGTGGTCGGGCTGGGCAAGAACGTCGAGGGCGACTACGTCGTCACCAACCTGGCCAAGACCCCGCACCTGCTGGTGGCCGGTCAGACCGGTTCGGGTAAGTCCTCCTTCGTCAACTCGATGATCACCTCGATCATGATGCGCGCCACGCCCGAGGAGGTGCGCATGGTGCTCGTGGACCCCAAGCGGGTGGAACTGACCATCTACGAGGGTATCCCCCACCTCATCACCCCGATCATCACCTCCCCGAAGAAGGCGGCCGAGGCCCTGGAGTGGGTGGTGCGAGAGATGGACGCCCGCTACGACGACCTGGCCTCCTTCGGCTTCAAGCACATTGACGACTTCAACAAGGCGGTGCGCGCGGGAGAGGTCCAGCCCCTGCCGGGATCCCAGCGAGAGCTGAGCCCCTACCCCTACCTCCTGGTCGTCGTCGACGAGCTCGCCGACCTCATGATGACCGCCCCCAAGGACGTGGAGGCCTCCATCCAGCGCATCACCCAGCTGGCCCGCGCCGCCGGGATCCACCTGGTCCTGGCCACCCAGCGGCCCGTCGCCCAGGTGGTCACCGGCCTGATCAAGTCCAACGTCCCCTCGCGCCTGGCCTTCGCCACGGCCTCACAGCTGGACTCCCGGGTCATCCTCGACCAGAACGGGGCCGAGACTCTCACCGGCCAGGGTGACGCCCTCTACCTGGGGCCGGGCGCCTCCACGCCGGTGCGTATCCAGGGCTCCTGGGTCACCGAGTCCGAGATCCGCTCCGTCGTCGAGCACGTCAAGTCCCAGCTGACGCCCGAGTACCGTGAGGACGTCGTCGTCCCGGAGGTCAAGAAGCAGATCGACGAGGAGATCGGCGATGACATGGACCTGCTCCTGCAGGCCGCCGAGCTCATCATCTCCAGTCAGTTCGGCTCCACCTCCATGCTGCAGCGCAAGCTGCGCGTCGGCTTCGCCAAGGCCGGACGCCTCATGGACCTGCTCGAGTCCCGTGAGGTCGTTGGCCCCTCGGAGGGGTCCAAGGCCCGCGACGTCCTCGTCCAGCCCGAGCAGCTCGAGGAGACCCTGGCCTGGATCAAGGGCGAGGGCGGTGCGCCGGGAAGCGCGGAGACTCCCGAGGCCCATGACGCCCCTCAGGGCGAGCCGGGCTCCGACGAGCCGTCGGCTCCTGCCGCGAATGAGCCTCGTACCGCGGTCATGCCGTCGAACCGCCACAGCACGGATCCGTTGGAGGTCGCCTCGAGCCTGCCGGAGTCGGAGTCCTGGGACGACACCTCCGCCGATGAGGACTCCGAGGACGCCTGGTCGCTCACTGGTCGCGGCTCATCGTGGTGAGGAGGAGGCCGATGCCGTGCCCTGCGGGGCCGGGTGGGCTCCGGCTCGTGTGATGACCTCTTCCCGACTAGGAATCGTCGGGGCTGGCCCGGTGGGTGTGGGCGGCGTGGTGGACATGGTCGAGGCGTCCTTGACCTGAGAGGTCAGCAGGCTCCAGCGCCGGTCGATCTGCTCGGTGCTCAGGCCCAGGTCGGCAGGGCGCTCACCGTTGTGAAGCGCCGCCAGGTCCCTGATCTTGTGGCCGCCGGCGAGATCCATCGTGAACGGGTGCCAGTTCAGCTTGTCCACGCTCACCGAGCCGTCGGCGTGGGACGTGACGTCGGCCCAGACCAACTGGCCGACATCGGACAACGGGGCGCAGCACTCCTCATCCTGGTTGGAGATGTAGTTGCCGGCCGAGTACGACACCCACATCCCCTTGCCCCCGACTCCGCCGGAGAGCTTCTCTGCGGGCTGAGGCACATGGGGGTGAGCGCCGAAGAGGATGTCGACCTGCCCGCTGTCGGCCAGGGACTGGGCGTAGGAGACCTGCTTGTCGTTGGGCGTGGTCTCGTACTCCTCACCGAGCTGGGAGTGGACGACGACGAGGTCGGCACCCGCCGCGCGGGCCGACGTCGCCGCCTTCGTGATGGTGCCGACGTCGTTGAGCGACACCGAGTAGCCGGTGGGATCCTCCAGGCCGTTGAGGTCCATGGTCGTGGAGATCTGGGCGACGGTCACTGTGCGCCCACCCCGCTCAAGCTCGTAGAGCGCGAAGGGCACCGAGGCGTCCTGTCGGCTCCGGTAGGTGCCAGCGTGGCCCAGCCCGTGAGCGTCCAGGGCGTCCAAGGTGGCCACGACCCCCGCCTCTCCCCGATCCGCAGCGTGGTTGGAGGCGGTTGCGCAGCCGTCCCACCCGGATCTCGCCAAGGCGGCCACGACCTCGGCCGAGGTGCCGAAGGAGGGGTAGCCCGAGTAGACCCCGTCCGGAGCGACAGGAACCTCCATCCCGCACAGGGCCAGATCCAGGCCCTCGACCCAGGGGGTCTCAGCAGCGATGTTGGCGGTGATGTCCCCTGAGGCCCCCGGGGTGGACTCCATCACCGGCATGTGCATGAGGACGTCCCCGGCGTAGCCCACGGTGAAGCGCACGTCCTGTGAGCCGCCGGTACTGGCGGAGGCGGACGGAGTTGGCGACTGAGCCGGCACGGAGTGGTCAGTGCTCGTCGCGCAGCCGCTCACCGCGGCGGACACGGTGAGAACGACGGCGGTCAGCAGGCCCGGTCCTCGTGACCTGCGGGCGAGACGTGCCGAGCGTGGCGAAGACGAAGGCAGAGGAGCGGCTGAGTGCATGGTGATGAACGTAAGAGGTGGACCTTAATGACGTGTGCACGGTTCGTGCTCGTTCCGGCGGCGCGAGGTGGACGTGTCGAGACGTCGGCGTGAACCGTGGGTGAGAACGGATCTTATGCCGCGTGTCGTATGTGGTGGCGTCATGGCGCGTACGGCGGAGGTGAGCAGATACGAGGCAGTCGAGAAGATGGATCGAGGTTTCTGCGTCGACTGGAGGCCGTCCGCGACTAGGCTGACCCTGATGAACGCCCCGACCGCCCCGGACGGCGCCGCGCAGTCAGAGCAGGCGCCGCTGCTCAACATCGCCAACGTCCTGACGGTGCTGCGCCTGCTGCTCGTGCCCGTCTTCATCTGGCTCTCCCTGCTGCCAGGGGACCGGGCCAGGCTCGCCGCAGTCGTGGTCTTCGTCGTGGCGGCTTTCACGGATCGCCTGGACGGCCAGCTGGCGCGCTCGTGGGGGCTGGTGACCTCCTTCGGCAAGATCGCCGACCCGATCGCGGACAAGGCACTGACCCTGTCCGCATTCGTCCTGCTGAGCGTCAACCAACGACTGTGGTGGTGGGTCACCATCCTCATCGTCGTGCGCGAGGTCGGCATCACGGTCATGCGCTTCTTCATGCTGCGCCGCGCCGTCATGGCGGCCTCGCGCGGCGGCAAGATCAAGACGACGCTGCAGATGGTGGGGCTGGTCGGGCTGCTCACACCCTGGTCCATGCTCCTGCTGCCCGCGGGCCCGGCCACGTTCCTGACCAAGGCGGCCTACGTCATCGTGGCTGCGGCGCTCATCGTCACGGTGGTGACCGGCCTGGACTATGTCCGCCAGGCGATGCGGTTGAGTCGTCAGGACGGACGGAGCGACCAGTGACCTCCCCGGGGCGCAAGCCGTGGTGATCGGGGACGTGCAGGGCACCGAGGGACGTATCCGCGTGGCGACGGCCCTGCTGCAAGCTGCCGCGGATCGCGGAGTGAGTCTGGCGATCGCCGAGTCATTGACGGGTGGACAGGTCTCCTCCAGCCTGGTGGAGGTCCCCGGCGCCTCCCGTGTGCTCGTGGGGGCGGTCGTGGCCTACGCCACCCGGATCAAGGCGCAGGTCCTCGGGGTCGATGCTGCGCACCTGGAGCGGACCGGGCCGGTGGACCGCGATGTCGCCCTGCAGATGGCGCACGGAGTGCGCAGGCTCCTCGGGGCCGATCTGGGGCTGGCGACCACTGGAGTGGCCGGCCCGGGGCCGGCTGACGGCCATCCGGCGGGAACGGTTCACGTCGCCGTCGCCGCTCCATGGGGGCGCAGGCACCGCGAGCTGCACCTGAGCGGTGACCGCTCGCAGATCCGGCGCGCCACCGTGATGGAAGTGTGTGAGCTGGCCATCGGTTTCCTGCAGAAAGAAGGCCGTGAGTCGCAGCCGTGACTGCCTCACATCGACGACCGACCAACTACAGACCACAGACTAAGGCGTATTTCAGATTTCTCTCAGGAATACCGGTAGAGTGGTTCCCAACGTCACCGGAGCCGAAGAGCTGGACCCGCGTGGCGGGAATGAATCCACGACGTGAATGGTTGTGCTAGACGATGAACAACACGACTCACCCCCGCACCACTCGCCCGATCAACAACCGGATGCCGATGCGCCAGGGACCCGGGGCAGGGTACGGTGTGTCCGTGGACACCCCGAAGCACGAGAATGTCGTCCTGCGCCGCGAGATCGGAGAAGTCCTGCGCGGCGTCCGACAGCACCAGGGACGCACGCTGCGTGAGGTCTCCTCTCAGGCCCGCGTCTCCCTGGGGTACCTCTCCGAGGTTGAGCGTGGTCAGAAGGAAGCCTCCTCTGAGCTGCTCGCCTCCATCTGCCAGGCGCTTGACGCCCCCCTGTCCATGGTGCTGCGCGAGGTCTCCGACCGCATCGCCCTGACCGAGGGCGTCATGATTCCAGACACAGTTCCCGATGAGCTCGTGCGTCAGCAGGGGGTCGCCCTGCGGTGACCATCCGCTGATGCTCTGCTTGCGCTGCTCTCGCGGTGCGCAGGCCGTTGCCAGTGAGCCGACCCTCCCGGCGGTGGGGCCACGATGAGTGGACTCGCCGCCGGGTTGCCTGTTGACAAAGGGGGAGTGGTGAAGCACTCAGAGTTCTGGAACGCCGTCGAGACGGTCTTCGGTTCGGCCTACGGCCGGTCGCTGGCGCAGGATCTGGTTCTTCCGGGACTGGGGGTGACCTGCGTGCAGGCGCTTGACGACGGTGTGGCGCCGGAGCGGGTCTGGAGTCTTCTGTGCGACGAGACTGAGCGCACGGATGCCGAGCGATGGATCTTCCGCTCTGACCCCCGTCGCTGAGCCCAGGCGGTGAGGGCAGGTGCTGGGGCGAGCTCAGGAGCCGCCGACACGCGCGTGACGATGATGTCATGATCGAACAGGTGTTCGGGTACTGTTCTCCACGAACGACGACGACGCCCCCCGAGTCCACAGGGCTGATGAGGGGCGGAGATAGATGTCAGTGGTCAGGCATACCGTCGTTGGTGAGCCCCGGAGAGGGGACCTCGCCGAAGTTGACCAGCCATGTCCGCCGCGGCTGTGCGCCGCCCTGAGAACCGAGGTAGAACAATGCCCGCTGCCAGCCAGACCCAGGACCGCTCCAAGGCCCTGGCCACAGCCCTCGCCCAGATCGACAAGAGCTTCGGTAAGGGATCCGTCATGCGTCTGGGGGACGAGTCCCGTCCTCCGGTCTCCGTCATCCCGACGGGGTCGGTCGCCCTCGACGTGGCTCTGGGAGTCGGAGGGCTCCCGAGGGGGCGCATCATCGAGGTCTACGGGCCGGAGTCCTCCGGAAAGACCACCGTCGCCCTGCACGCCGTGGCCAGCGCGCAGAGGGCCGGCGGGAACGCGGCCTTCATTGACGCCGAGCACGCCCTCGACCCGGTCTACGCCAAGGCCCTGGGCGTCGACATCGACAACCTCCTGGTCTCACAGCCGGACACCGGGGAACAGGCCCTGGAGATCACCGACATGCTGGTGCGCTCGGGCGGCCTGGACATCATCGTCATCGACTCCGTGGCGGCCCTGGTCCCCAAGGCCGAGATCGAGGGGGAGATGGGGGACTCTCACGTCGGGCTCCAGGCTCGCCTCATGAGCCAGGCGCTGCGCAAGATCACCGGTGCACTGTCCTCCACTGGCACCACCGCCATCTTCATCAACCAGCTGCGCGAGAAGATCGGTGTGTTCTTCGGCAACCCGGAGACCACCACCGGTGGGAAGGCCCTGAAGTTCTACGCCTCCGTGCGTCTGGACGTGCGCCGCATCGGTGGGCTCAAGGACGGAGACCAGCCCGTGGGCAACCGCACCCGGGTCAAGGTCGTCAAGAACAAGATGGCGCCGCCCTTCAAGCAGGCCGAGTTCGACATCCTCTACGGCCAGGGCATCTCCCGTGAGGGCAGCCTGCTGGACCTGGGCGTGGACAACGGCGTGGTGCGCAAGTCGGGGGCCTGGTTCACCTACGGGGAGGACCAGCTCGGTCAGGGCAAGGAGAACGCCCGCAACTTCCTCAAGGACAACCCGCAGCTGGCCGCCGAGATCGAGGAGAAGATCCTCGCCGCCCTGGGAATCGGTGAGCCCGGCCGCAAGGCCCGGGAGGCTGAGGAGCTTGCCGCCGCCGAGGCGGCCGTGGCCGCGGCCGCCGTCCCGGTGGACAGCGCTGACACCGCCGCCACGAGTGCGGTCAAGAACGCCCGGGGGCGCGGGAAGAAGGCCGCCACCACCGCTAAGGCCTCCAAGAGCGCGAAGACCCCCAAGGCGGCGTCGGCGGATGAGCCGGACACCATCTTCGGTGAGGACGCTGGCGGGTTCTGATGCCCTGGCTCATCCCTGACACCCACGCGCAGGCGGTCGAGGCGGCGCGGGAGATCGTCCTGCGCCGCCTGGACCGCAGTGCGGCTCCTCGCGCGGCCCTGGCCGAGCTCCTCGAGCGCAAGGAGGTGGACCCCCGTGTGGCCACCGAGGTCCTCGACCGTCTGGAGGCGGCCGGAGTCATTGACGACACCGCCTACGCGGCCCGCCTGGCGCGCACCCGCTTCGCGGAGAAGGGGACGGCCAGACGGGCCATTGCCGAGGAGCTGCGGCGCAAGGGGCTGGGGGAGCGGGACGTCACTGAGGCCCTCGAGCAGATCAGCTCCGAGGACGAGGACGCGGCGGCGCTGGCGCTGGCCCGCAAGAAGCTCTCCGCCACCGGCCACCTGCCCCGGGAGGTGCGCCGGCGCCGCACCGCGGCCGTGCTGGGGCGCAAGGGCTACAGCCGGGAAGTGACCATGCGGGCCATCGCCGAAGCCCTCGCTGAGGACTAGCCCCGAGGGGAGCTCATGGCTCAGGAGCCTGAGGGCTTGAGATCCTTCTCGCTGAAGGCGGTCACGGTTGCGACGCCGTCGGCGGAGGTGGAGTACACGAGGTGGTGACCGTGGGCGCCAGGGACCGATTTCTCCGGCAGGTCGATCTTCGCCGAGCCGTTGGCGCTGATGTAGCGGAAGGAGAAGGTCTTTCCCTCATCCGAGGTGGAACGAACGATGATGCTGCCGTCGCTCAGGGTGGTGCTGATGGTGTCGGAGGGGTTCCCAATGGTCTTGGAGAGGCACTCTGTGGTCCCGTCCTGAGCGATGCGCAGCTGCCCGATGTAGTCATACGTGTCGCCGCTGCCGACCGCGAGGTTGCTCTTGGGCGGAATAGTGCATCCCTTGAGGTCGAGTACCTGAGCCCCGCTATCGGTTACGGACTGCAAGCGGCCGTCCGACTGGTCCAGAACCAGGATTCTTGTCGGCGTGGTCCAGATCCGGGCGTCTGCGCTGAGGTCGGGGATGGGCTTGGAGGTGTTGAGCTGGAGGAGATCGGCAGGGTCGGTGGGCTGAGCGCCTCTGATGCGCACCTGCCCCTGCGCACCTGCCCCTTCCATGAGAAGAACTCGGCCCGACTGCCGCCCGTCAGTCCCAGCTCCTGCGCGGAGTGACTCACGAGGGCGTGCGATGAGTCCACGATCTTCACTGCGCTCATCCCGCCGCTGTCGCCTATCTGAAGCCCTCCGACCAGCTGCTTGTGCGACGAGTAGGTGGTGCCGTCCTCGGCGAAGGGATCGGACCCCTGCTTCCCAGTACTGGTGTCGAACCAGTGAAGCTTGCCGCTGACCGGGTGGAGGCGGAGGGCGGAGTCCTCCGGGTCGATCTGGTCGGTGGTGAACCAGTAGGAGACGACGCCCAGCGCATCGTCATAGCTCATCATGGGAGACAGGGAGGCGGGATCGGTGCCGCTGGGGACCGGCACGCTTGCCTTCCAGGTCTCCTTGCCGTTCCAGTCCACGTGATGGACCGAGAGATCAGCGGCCGGATCCGTGATCGGGTCGACGTAGGTGAGACCCTTGTCGTCGTAGTTGCTCAGTCGAGGAGCGGTCTTGATGCTCATGGTGGCCTTCGACAGACCGAGCTTGTCGAGGCCCTTGATGTCCGACGGCGGGTCGACGGTACCGACGGGACCCGCGGGTGACGCGCTCGCAGAAGCGCTGGAGCCGGCCTGCGATGTCCCCGATGTGCCGGAGCAGCCCGTCACGGCAAGGCACAGTGATGCCGATGCGGCGAGGGCGGAGACGACAATCCGACGGTTCATAACAACCTCCATGGTTGGCCAATGAGTAACCGACAGATTAGTCGAATAAGGTTCAGTGTGTTGAAGGTATGACTCTTTGTCATGGAGAACTGCTGCTCTGCGGGCGTTCTACTAACCGGTATCGCTGCGACAGGTGAAGAAAGCCGGGAGCTGATTCCGACTAGGCTCAGCCCATGACTCAGGTGATTGCGGCCACCGGCGGCCCCCACGTCCCGATCGACCTCCACGCGCTGGCGGCGTCGGCGGGCATCGCCGCCGAGCACGTCATCCCTCACGGCCGCGACGTGGCCAAGATCGACCTGCGCGTGCTGGAATCCAGTGAGCACGTGTGCAGCGGGGGTGCGCATGCCCCTCACTACGTCGTCGTTACTGCGATCACGCCGACGCCTTTCGGGGAGGGCAAGACCACCACGGCCATCGGACTGACTCAGGGACTCACCCGCCTGGGCGAGCGGGCCGTCCTCACCCTGCGCCAGTCGGCCATGGGCCCCACCTTCGGCATCAAGGGCGGGGCCGGAGGCTCCGGAGGCGCCCGCATCCTGCCGGCCGAGCGGATGAACCTGCACCTGACCGGCGACTTCCACGCCATCACCGCCGCCCACAACCTCCTGTCGGCGATGATCGACAACCACCTGTACCACGGCAACGAGCTCGACATTGACGAACGCACCATCTCCTGGCCCCGGGTCCTGGACGTCAACGACCGCGCCCTGCGTCATATCGTCACCGGCCTGGGGTCCAGGATCGACGGCATCACCCGGCAGGCCTCCTTTGACATCACCCCGGCCAGCGAACTCATGGTCATCATGTCGCTGGCCACGGACCTGGCCGACCTGCGCAGGCGCCTGGGGCACATCGTCATCGGCCAAAGCCGCAGCGGGGAGTGGATCAGCGCTGAGGACCTCAAGGCAGCCGGGGCCATGTGCGCCATCCTGCGTGACGTGCTCGAGCCCAACCTCCTGCGCACCGGTGAGGGCACGCCCGTCCTGGTCCACACCGGCCCCTTCGGCAATATTGCCACCGGCTGCTCCTCGGTCATCGCCGACCGCGTCGCCGCAGCAGGGGTCGGCGACGGCGGCTACATCCTCACCGAGGCCGGCTTCGGATCCGACATGGGTCTGGAGCGCTTCATCGACCTCAAGTGCGCTGTCTCCGGAATGCGCCCGAGTATCGCCGTCGTCGTGGTCACCATCAGGGCGCTCAAGGCCCACAGCGGGCGCCACCGACTCGTCAGCGGCAAGGACCTGCCCGAGGAGATGCTCCAGGAGAACGTCGAGGACGTGCGCGCCGGCGCCGCCAACCTGCTCAAGCACCTGCAGATCGTGCGCGGCTTCGGCATCACCCCGGTCGTGGCCATCAACGTCTTCCCCACCGACCATGACAGCGAGATCGAGGAGGTAACTCGTATCGCCCACGACGCCGGAGCCCGGGTCGCGGCCTGCCACCCCGTCACCAGGGGAGGCGAGGGATGCCTCGACCTGGCCGGGACCGTCGTCGAGGCCTGCCAGGAGATGGGAGAGGCGGCCTGCCCCCGACCCGTCTACGAGTCTCAGGACGACCTGCGCACCAAGATCGCCAAGCTGGCCGAGCTCTACGGCGCCGACGGCGTGGACTACACCCCCGCCGCGAGCAGGCGGCTGGATGACTATGAACGCAGCGGCTTCGGGAACCTGCCCGTCATCGTTGCCAAGACCCCGCCGTCCCTGTCGGCTGAGCCCGGCCTCAAGGGCGTGCCCACCGGGTGGCGCCTGCCAGTGCGCGAGGTGCGCCTGGCCGCGGGGGCCGGCTACGTCTACGCGATCTGCGGCAGCCTGTCGACCATGCCGGGTCTGTCGAGCCACCCCGCCGCCGAACGCATCGACGTCGATCTCGGCACCGGGCAGATCATGGGGCTGCGCTGAGAAGTCACGGGCCAGGCCCGGCATATCGCCGGGCCCGGCCCGTAGCTGGTCAGGAACAACCCTGCTGCTAACCCTTCTTGTGCTTGGACGTCTTGAACAGGAGGTTGACCTGCTCGTTGTACTTCGTCAGCGTTGAGGCCGGCACCCGGTTGGCCCACAGGTCGTCCGTCGCAGGTTTCATGATGGCGGCCACGTCCGCGCCGAAGTAGGTCAGGGGGAAGAAGAAGGTGGACTTGTCCTCCAGGTGCTGGGTGAAGGGCTCGGTGGGAAGCCCCGTTTCCTCGAAGACCTTGACGGCCTTCTTCGTGGAGGAGGAGATCGCCGGGAAGACGATTCCGTGAGAGGCCACGATGTCCTGCGCCTCCGCGGTCCCCAGGAAGGCCACCCACTTGGAGGCGTTGTCGATGTTGGCCGACTGCTTGGAGATCGAGTCGCCCAGCCCGTTGAACAAGGAGACCGACTTTCCGTTGGGGCCCACGGGGTTCGCGGCGATCCCGACCTTGACGTCGAGCTTGGCGTAGGTGCCGAACATCCACGAGCCGTTGAAGCACATGGCGACCTTGCCGCTGCCGAGCTGGACATCGGTGCTGGTCGTGGAGGAGAAGGCGCCGCGCGGAGGCATGTAACCCTTGTCCACCAGGCTGAAGTACCAGTCCATCGTGTCCTGGAAGACCTTCTCGTCGTAGCGGTAGTGGTCACCCCAGGTTTCCTTGTTCGTGTAGAACCAGTCGCCGGCCGAACCGGTGAAGGGACTCCACTGGGTCTGGCCGTCCCCGGTACCGGCGTCCTGGATACCCAGGCCGTAGACGGCCACGTGGTTCTTATCGAAACCGGGCTCGTCACCGCGCACGCCGTTCTTGTCCACGGTCAGGCGGGCGAGGATCTTCTCGAAGGTTCCGCCGTCAGCGGGGTTCCAGGACCAGCCGGCCAGGTCGGCCTCGGACAGACCCGCCTGAGCGAGCATGTCCCGGTTGTAGAAGACCGCCACGGTGTCCCAGTCCTTGGGGCAGCCGTACTGGTGACCGTCCTCCCCCTTCCACAGGTCGATGAGGCCCTCCTGGAAGGCGGACTCATCGACGCCCGCCCAGGCGGCCTGCTTCTCCAGCGGAACCAGGACCTCCAGATCCACGAACTGGGCGAACTTGGAGATGTGGTCGGTGAAGGCGTCCGGACCCGTCCCGGCAATGAAGCCGGCCGTCAGCTTGGTCCAGTAGTCGCCCCAGGCGATCTGGGTGATGTTGACCTTGATGCCGGTCTTGGCCTCGAAGGCCTTGGCGCACGCCTCATAGGCGGGCAGCTGGCTGGCGTCCCACATCCAGTACTCGACGGCGCCGGCTCCCGACTTCCTGGAGCCACCGGAGCAGGCGGCCAGGGTCAGGGCGGCCGCTCCCGAGGCCAGTCCGCACAGGAGGCTGCGGCGCGACAGTGAGGAGCGAAGAGGGCTGATCGGTTGAGTCGTCATCTGGTGCCTCACTTGATTCCGGTAAAGCCGATGGAGTTGACGATGCGCCGGGCGAAGGCCATGAACAGCAGGAGCATCGGGAGAGCGGCCACCAGGGTGGCGGCCATGAGCCCGGCCCAGTCGGGACCGGTCTGAGGGGCCTGGGAACGGAAGACGGCCAGAGCCACCGTGAGTACCCGCGAGGAGTCCGTGTAAGAGACCAGCAGGGGCCAGAAGTAGTCGTTCCAGGCCGTGATGTAGGTCAGGATCGCCAGCGTCGAGATCGGGGCCTTGGCCATGGGCAGGATGAGGGTGAAGAACACCCGGACCTTCGAGGCGCCGTCGAGCAGCGCGGCCTCCTCCAGCTCGCGCGGGATATTCATGAAGAACTGCTTGAGGAAGAACACCGCGAAAGGCGTCATGAACATGGTCGGCAGCGCCACCCCCAGGAAGGTGTCAATGAGATGGAGCTGCTTGACCAGCACGAAGTTGGGCAGCAGCGTGAAGATCGAGGGGACCATGAGGGCGCCCAGGAACACGGCGAAGACCGTGTCGCGCCCCTTCCAGCGCAGGCGGGAGAAGGAGTAGGCGGCCATCGCTGAGAAGAAGACCTGCCCCACGGTGACCAGTGTGGAGATAATGACCGAGTTACGCAGGTAGAGCCAGAAGTTGATGGCTGCGCCGCTGCCGCCGTCGGCCAGCGCCTCCTTAGTGGACTGCATGCCGAAGACACGGGCGAAGCCGCGCAGGTTGATGTCTACCGGCAGCAGGCTGGTGGGGTGGGCGGTGATGCCCGCGTTGGAGGACAGCGCCGTACGCAGCACCCAGTAGAAGGGCAGGAGCGTGAACAGCATGATGAGGATCATCGCCGCCCAGGCCAGGGCCTTGCCGACGGTGAACCGGCGGCCCGGGGTCTCGCGGGACGCCGCAGCGGCCGCCCGGGAGGGCTTGGTGGAGGACACGGGTGCGGTTGTCGTTGTCATGGCTTGTCCTCCTTCAGTCCAGGTCCGTCTCGCCGGCACGGGTCATGCGGTACTGCAGGATCGTGATCGCGGCTAGGACGAGCAGCAGCCCCACCGCCATGGCGGAGGCGTATCCGAACTGGAAGCGCCCGAAGGCCATGTCGTAGATGTAGTACTGCAGCACGCGGGTGGCGTTGACGGGTCCGCCCTGGGTGGCCACCGAGACGGTGTCGAAGACCTGGAAGGAGCCGATCATCGTCATGATGAGCACCAGCGCCAGGATGGGGCGCAGCAGCGGGACGGTGATCCTCCAGAACATCCGCCACTCGCTGGCGCCGTCCATCTTGCCTGCCTCGTAGACCGTGCTCGGGATCGACTGCAGGCCCGCGAAGATGAGCAGGGCCGTGTAGCCCACGTGCCGCCACACGTTGATGATGGCGATGGTGGGGATGGCCATCGACGAGGAGAAGAAGTCGACGGCTGAGCCCGTCAGGGACTCCAGGAGTTGGTTGGTGATGCCCAGCGTGTTGTCCAGGATCCACAGCCACAGCATGGCCGCGACCACGTTGGAGACCAGGTAGGGCGTCAGCACGATGGAGCGTACGAAGGTGGACTGGGTCAGGCGCTGCATGAGGACGGCGATGAGAAGTGCCAGGATCGTCTGCAGACCGATGTTGATGACCACGTACTCCACGGTGACGACGACGGCGTTCCAGAAGATATCGTCCTGGACCATGCGCTTGTAGTTGTCCAGGCCGGTGAACTCCTCAGGAGTCAGAAGGTTGTACTCGGTGAAGGACAGCCAGATGCCTCGGATGAGGGGCCAGATGTAGAAGGCGACGAGGCCGATCGTCGCCGGGAGGATGAAGGCGAGGCCGAGCTTGAGGTCGGAGCGTGGCTTGCGCTGCCGACGCGATGGTCGCGCGAGCAGGGTCGAAGTTGACATCGGATCTCCAAATCAACGGTGATGTGGGAAATGGGTCGAAGGCGGATGGGCTGGGTAGGAACGGGTGGAAGAAGGGTGAACGGATCAGCGACTCAGAGGATCACCGAGCCCTCAGTCGACGGCGCTCACGCGCAGCAGGACGAGGTGGTCGGGGTGCAGCACCGGCAGCGCCAGCCCCGTGGTGGTCAGGTAGGAACCCGGCAGGGTGACGCCCTGGGCCATCCAGCCCGCCGCCAGACGCAGCTCGGGGTAGGCCGGTGCCGCCAGGCGCACGTGGTAGCGGCGCGAGGGGTCCAATCCGGGCAGCGGGCGCGGCGCCGTGGGCCAGGCCAGGAGCTGGCCCAGCGAGGCGATCTCGAACAGGGCGTCGGAGCCATCAGGGGCGACGACCCCCTCGATGCGCAGCACGTCGTCGTCGGGCAGATCCGCATGGACCGTCACCCCCGAGTGCAGCAGGCCGCGCAGCTCCTTGTGCAGCGCGATGATGGAGGCCAGGCGCTCACGGGTGGGCCCATCGGCCTCGGTGAGATCCCACTCCACTCCCATGTGGCCCCACAGGGCGGTGCCGGCCCGGAAGTCGAGGTCGAGGTCGCGCAGGGTGGTGTGCGCCCGCCCGGAGCCGACGTGGGTACCCACCATCTCGGGAGGAAGCAGCAGCGTGGTGCCGCGCTGGATGTTCTGACGGTCGTGGGCGTCGATGCAGTCCGAGGCCCACACCCGCTGAGTGCGCTCCATGATCCCCAGGTCGATGCGGCCGCCGCCGCCGGCGCAGGACTCGATCTCCAGAGAGGGGAAGCGCTCATGGAGCGCGTCCAGGAGACAGTAGACGGCCAGGGTCTGGTCGTGGACGGCGGCCGCCCCCTGGCGCCCCGCGGTGGGGTCGGCGACCTCGTGACCCGTGGCCAGCAGGGGGGAGTTATGGTCCCACTTGAGGTAGGCGATGCCGAGGCGCTCCACGAGGGTGGAGATGGCGTCAAACAGGTAGTCCCAGGCGCCGGGGGCAGACAGGTCCAGGACCCGCTGGTGGCGGTGCTCGGGCGCTCCGCCGGCGCCGTCGGACAGGATCCACTCCGGGTGGGTGCGGGCCAGCTCGGAGTCGACGTTGATCATCTCCGGCTCGAACCACAGGCCGAACTCCATGCCCAGGGCGTGGACGTGCTCCACGAGTGGCTCCAGACCGTCCGGCCAGGCCTCGGGGGAGACCTGCCAGTCGCCCAGTCCCGAGGTGTCGTCGCGGCGCGATCCGAACCAGCCGTCGTCCAGGACGTAGCGCTCGATACCGACCTGGGCCGCGGCGTCGGCCAGGGCCTTGAGCTTGTCCAGGTCGTGGTCGAAGTAGACGGCCTCCCAGGTGTTGAGCAGCACCGGGCGGGGACGGGTGGGGTGGGACGGGCGCGAGCGCAGCCAGGCGTGGCTGCGGTGGGCCAGGGCGTCCAGGCCCTCGCCCCAGGAAAAGACCGTCCACGCAGAGGTGTAGGTCTGACCGGGGGCCAGTAAGACCTCGCCCGGCAGGAGCAGCTCTCCGGCTCCCAGGAGCTTGCGCCCTGAGGTCGGGTTCATCGCCAGGTGACGGACGTTGCCGGACCAGGCTGCGTGAACGCCGTGGACGCGGCCGCTGCGCCACCCGAAGCCGGTGGGGCCGGCGGCCAGCCAGGTGACGGCGTCGTGCCCCGGGCGCCCCTCCCAGGACTCGCGCAGGCGGGTGCCCGGGGTGAAGGGGGTGCGCACGAGCCGACGCTCCTGGATGTGATGGCCGGTGGTGTCCAGCAGCTCGTCGGCGCTGTCGGGCAGCGGCAGTACCGGCGTGAGCTCGCCGACGACGAGGTCGGCCCCCTGATCGCCGCCGGACCCGGAGTGGTCGTTGCGGACCCAGGCGCGCAGGCGTACCAGGCCGCAGGGCTCCAGGCGCAGCTCAGTGCCCAGGGTCAGCGCGTGGGCGGTGTCGGTTCCGCTGGAGCGCACAACGAGGGCGGTTCCGGCCGGGGTGTCCTCGGAGCCCTCCTCGTGGGTGAAGGCAGTGGGGTGGGGCGAGAAGGCCGAGCCGTCGGTGCGTGAGAGCGCCACGGCAGGGCGGGAGCTCCACCCCAGGTGGGCCAGGGGCAGGATCGGCAGGTCGTTGGTGATCCAGGCGGTGTTGGTTCCCAAGGATGTCTGTGCGGCCAGGGCCGCGTCGGACAGGTCGTCACCGCTGACGTCACCCAGATCGGGGCCCCAGTGGCGCACCACCGGGAAACGGTCGTCAGGCAGGTCAAGGACCACGGAGGTGTCGGCGCATCGCAGATGGAGGGTCATCATTGTCCTTCCAGGGGAGGGAGAAGGAACCAGGAGCGATTCCTTGTAGGATGAAAATAATTGATGATGCTAGATTCCGCAAGGGTTTGCTCTACAGTGTCGGTACGACGTGGGCGGCGATGAACGTCGTCCCAGGTCACAGGCCATGCGGTCCCTGTGGCAGCTGACGACGATGGGAGCGGGAGTCGACGATGGGTGGTGGACGCAGCCTCGGCGCCAGGGCGCTGCTCACCCTGATCTCCGTCGGCCCCATGAGTCGTGGCGACCTTGCCGAGCGCCTGGGGCTGTCCGCGGCGACGACGACACGCACAGTGCGCCCCCTCATTGAGGCGGGCCTCATTGAGGAGCAGCCGCCGGTGGAGGTGGGGGGACCGGGACGGCCCACCCGCCTGCTGGCCGTCACCCCGAACAGCGCCACCGTGGCAGGCATCAAGCTCACTGCCGACCGCCTTTACGCCGTTCTGACCGATCCGCTGGGCGAGGTCCTCATCAGTGACTCACGACCGTTGACTGACACCGATGCCGGCTGTGTGACCGCCCTTATCGCCTCAGTGGTGGCGCAGCTGGCCCAGCGCAGCGGTCGACGGCCCGACGCCGTCGGAATCTCCCTGGGGGCGGCCGTCGTCGGGAGACGAACCGTGGTGGTGGCCAGCTTCCTGGGGTGGCGCGACGTGCCTCTGGCCGCCATGGTCACCGAGGCCACCGGGCTGCCCTGCGTCGCGGCCAATGACGTGCGCGCCTTCGCCTACGCCGAGGCCAGGTTCGGGGCCGGCCGCGGAAAGGACCCCTTCGCCATGGTCACCCTCGGCGCCGGGATCGGCTGCGGGGTCGTGGTGGCCGGTGAGATCGTCTCCGGTGCGCAGGGGGCGGCCGGCAGCGTCGGGCACCTGCCGGTGGACCCCTCAGGACCCAGCTGCGAGATCGGGCACCCCGGGTGCGCCCGGGCTCTGGCCTCGACCTCCGGAATCCTACGGGCGGCCGCCAGGCACCTGGGGTGTCAGGCCCAGGAGCTGAGCCTCGATCTGCTCCTGAGCCCCGACATGCGTCGCAACGACGGCGTCGACGACGTCCTACGGCGTGCGGCGCTGGCGGTCGGAAGGGTCGTGGGGACTCTCATCGCCTACGTCGACCCCGAGCTCGTCGTCGTCTCCGGGGAGGGGGTCGCCGTGGTGGAGACCTACCGGGAGGCCTTTGAGAAGGAGGTGGGAGGTCTGCGGCACTGGGCGGCGGCGCCGGCGCCCGTCCTGCTGCGTCCCTTCGAGTTCGACGAGTGGGCGCGGGGGGCGGCCGCCCTGGCCCTGGATCAGTGGACGGTGGTCGCGGGCGATCGGTGAGCGGCGCCTTGGCTCAGGCTGCCCGCAACGAGGTCAGAAGCGCCTCGCGCAAGAAGTCCTGACCCCGGTTCGCCCCGTCACTGGGAGAGCTGAGGGCCCCGCCCCGGCGTGCATCTGGTCACGACACTGCGCCAGGGCTGGGGCGGGGCCCCACCGCAACCTACACTGCTCGGCGATGACCACGCTGACCACCTCCGCACCTGTTCTCGATGCCCGAGGCGCCCGGCCGCGCACCTACCACGTGCGTACGCTCGGCTGCCAGATGAACGTCCACGACTCCGAGCACATGGCGGGACTGCTGGAGAGGGCCGGCTACCTGCGCGTCGAGGACGTGCCCGAGGCCGCCGCCCGCGCCACCGACGCCGGTGACGGCGGGGCCGACGTCGTCATCATCAACACCTGCTCCGTGCGTGAGAACGCCGCCACCCGGCTCTTCGGCAACCTGGGCCAGCTCGCCGCCGTCAAACGCGAGCGCCCCGGCATGCAGATCGCCGTGGCCGGGTGCCTGGCCCAGCAGATGGGGGAGGGAATCGTCGAGCGAGCCCCCTGGGTCGACGTCGTCTTCGGCACCCACAACCTCGACGTCCTGCCCGCCCTGCTCGAGCGCGCCCGGCACAACTCCGCGGCCGCCGTCGAGCTCGAGGAGTCCCTCAAGGTCTTCCCCTCCACCCTGCCCACCCGCCGCGAGTCCTCCTACGCCGCCTGGGTCTCCATCGCCGTGGGCTGCAACAACACCTGCACCTTCTGCATCGTGCCCTCCCTGCGCGGCAAGCAGCGCGACCGCCGCCCTGGCGACGTCCTGGCCGAGGTCGAGGCCGTCGCCGCACAGGGCGCCATCGAGGTGACCCTCCTGGGGCAGAACGTCAACTCTTACGGGGTCGGCTTCGGGGACCGCGGCGCCTTCGCCAAGTTGCTGCGGGCGACCGGCGCAGTCGAGGGTATCGAGCGCGTGCGCTTCACCAGCCCCCACCCCGCCGCCTTCACCGACGACGTCATCGAGGCCATGGCCACCACCGAGGCCGTCATGCCCAGCCTGCACATGCCCCTGCAGTCCGGCTCGGACCGGGTGCTGCGCGCCATGCGCCGCTCCTACCGTACCCAGCGCTTCCTGGGCATCCTGGACAAGGTCCGCGCTGTCATGCCCGAGGCCGCCATCACCACCGACATCATCGTCGGCTTCCCCGGTGAGACCGAGGAGGACTTCCAGGCCACCCTTGACGTCGTCGAGCAGGCCCGCTTCGCCTCGGCCTACACCTTCGAGTACTCCCCACGCCCGGGCACCCCCGCCGCCGACCGCGACGACCAGGTCCCCACCGAGGTCGTCAAGGACCGCTACCGGCGGCTCGACGCGCTCGTGCGCCGCATCGCCCACGAGGAGAACGAGCGCCAGGAGGGACGCGTCGTCGAGGTGCTCGTCGCCGAGGGCGAAGGGCGCCGGGACTCGGTCACCGCCCGCATCTCCGGACGCGCCGCCGACAACCGCCTCGTCCACGTGGCCCTGCCCGAGGGCCTGGGTGAGGACGACTACGCCGGCGGGGCCCCGCGCCCCGGCGACATGGTCACCGTGCGTGTCACCCACGGCGCCCCTCACAACCTCATCGCTGACTCCGCCCGCTGCGGACGCGAGCTGGACCCGCTCGCCGCGGCCGCCAACGAGGCCCTCAAACCCGGTGACCGCCTCTGGCTCGACGACGGCCCCGCCCTGTTCCAGGTGCGACGCACCCGCGCCGGTGACGCCTGGGAGCGCCGCCAGGCCGAGGCCTGCGCCGCTCCCGAGCCCGACACCGCCCCGGTGAGCCTGGGCCTACCCACCCTGCGCGTGGGCGCACCGGCCTGAGGCGGGTGAGGGCTGATTGCGCTGACGGTGGAGCGGGCCGGGCTGGGCTGGGGAGCAGCCCGCAGGCCCCGCTAGGCTGGGGAGCATGCCCAGCTTCGACGCCAGCTCTGCTGCCGCCGCCACGGTCCCCCGGCCCGTGGACGTCGACCGTATCCACGAGTGCGTCAAACGACTGGGACTGCGCTACTTCATCGATGACGAGGGCGACATCGGCATTCCCTGGCGCTACGTCACCGTCCACGCCATCTTTCAGGACACCAGGGCCGTCCAGATGCGCGGGATCTGGCACCGTATCGCCGACATTGAGCACCTGACCCAGTTGCGCGCCCTGGTCGAGGACTGGAACACCACCCGCATCGGCCCCAAGGCCTACCTCACCGTCGCCGACGGCGGGGTGGTGCGTCTTCACGGCGAGTACACCTACCCCCTCGAGGCGGGGATGACAGATCGACAGCTCGAGGACTTCGTCTTCGGCGGCTGCCGGCTCATCGTCGCCCTCATGCACGAGGCCGAGGAGCAGTTCCCCGACGAGCTACGCGGAAGCCTGGAGCCGTGATGCCCAGACTGCAACGCCTCACCGACTTCATCGCACGTCTCCTGGGCAAGGAGTGGGACGTGCGGGCACTGGACCGCCAGCGCAGCAGTCCGGCGAGCAGCCACCCGGGCGACTCGCGCGGCCGGCCCGACGAGCCCCCGACCATCTCACCGTACGTCGCAGGTCCCGTCGGTCCCGCAGACTCAGCCGACTCGACTGACTCAACCACCCCGGCCGACTCCAGCGGACCATCGGAGCCTGCCAGGGCAACCGCCTCGGCTCAGACCTTAGACGCCTCACGCACCTGGTCGAGCACATCAGACCGGTCGGAGGAGGACCCGGCAGCGGGAGGACAGGGCGCCGACCGCCCTTCAGACCTGGAGCCGACCGAGGAGGAGCCCCAGGTACTGACCCTGGCCCGGATCGAGTCCATGCTCACCGGCCCCATGGAGTACAACGTCCAGCTGACCGAGGACCGCGAGCACCCCTGCCTCCTGGGCACCTGGGACTCCTTCCCCTTCGTCATCGAGATTCCTGAGGGGCACGACGGCTGGCTCCTGGTCTCCGGGGACTGGGAGGAGGCCGCCCCCGCCTCCCAGAGGGACGAGATCGCCGCCAGCGTCAACGACTGGAACCGGGACAAGTTCTTCCCCACCGTCGGCGTCATCGACACCCCCATCGGTCCGCTGGTGCGCGCCACCTACCTCACCGACCTGTCCGCCGGGGCCACCGACGCCCAGCTGCGCCTCCACCTGGACACGGCGCTGTCCGCCTGCACCCAGGCCCTCAGCCTCGTGGGGCCTCTCCTGCCGGAGATCTGAGCCCCATGAGCCCAGCGTCCCCGAGCGTCCCCTGTCTGCCCAGACTCGTCGTCGTGGGGCCCACCGCCACCGGCAAGTCCGCCCTCGCACTCGACCTCGCCGAGCGGATGCACTCCGACGAACCGGCGACCCGCGCCGAGATCATCAACGCCGACGCCTCCCTGCTCTACCGCGGCATGGACATCGGCACCGCCAAACCCAGCCTCGCCGAGAGGGCCCGCGTCCCCCACCACCAGATCGACGTCCTCACCGTCCGGGACCGGGCATCCGTGGCGGCCTTCCAGCGCAGCGCCCGCGGCGATATCGACGCCGTCGAGTCCCGGGGCCACCTGCCGATCATCGCCGGAGGCTCCGGCCTGTACGTGCGGGCCCTGACCGACGACCTCGACTTCCCCGGCACCGACCCGGCCGTGCGCACCCGTCTGAGCGAGCGCGCCGAGCAGGAGGGAGCCGCCGCCCTCCACGCCGAGCTGGCCCGCCTCGACCCGGTCGCCGCCGAGCGCGTGGAGGCCTCCAATACCCGCAGGATCGTGCGGGCCCTGGAGGTCATCGAGATCACTGGCCGTCCCTTCTCCGCCTCCCTGCCTCGCTACGAGGACATCGCCCCCACCGTCCACATCGCCCTGCGCTGCGAGCGCCGGCTCCTGGATAAGCGCATCAACGAGCGGGCCCGCGCCATGTTCGAACGCGGCCTGGTCGAGGAGGTGGAGGCCCTCATCGACCAGGGCATCCGGGAGGGGGCGACCGCCTCGCGCGCCATCGGCTACGCCCAGGCGCTCGCGGTCATCGACGGGACCATGAGCGTGCCCGAGGCGGTCGACTCCACCGCCCTGGCCACCCGCCAGCTCGCCTCCCGCCAGATCAAGTGGTTCCGGCGCGATCCGCGGGTGCACTGGATCGACGTCGCCCTCACCGAGACCGGGCAGTGCACCGACTCCGAGCGCTCCCGGTTGACCCGGCAGGCATGGGAGCTCGTCTGCACGCGTCGTGGCGTCGCTTAGGCTAGGGACCATGCCGCACTCGACAGGTCTTCGCGGTCGTGAGCTCATCAAGGGCCACGCGACCCTCAACGACTTCCTCATGCTGGTCGACCCCGGCTGCGAGGTCGCCATCAGCGGCGCCGACATCGCGGCGGTCTGCGACCGCCACCGCGGTATCGGTGCCGACGGCTTCGTGCGCGTCGTACGGACCACCGCCCTGCCCGGCGGCGGAGCCTTCGCCGCCTCCGTGCCCGAGGCCGAGTGGTTCATGGACTACTACCGCGCCGACGGAACTGTGGCCGAGATGTGCGGCAACGCCGCACGCCTGTTCGCCCACGTCCTGGACCGTGAGGGGCTGTGCCCCATCGCCGACGGCGAGTCGGTCACCATCGGCACACGCGGCGGGGCCCGCACCATCACCCGCCTGGGCGAGCTGTGGACCGTGGACATGGGGCCGGCCCGCCTGGCCAGCCCCGAGGAGGCCGAGGACGAGGGCTGGGACACGGCCGTCGTCGTCCCCGGCCTGGACGGGCCGCGGGCCGCCCTGAGCGTGGAGATCGCCGGCCCCCACACCGTCGTCGCCCTGGGGAAGGAGAACGAGCTCGAGGCGGCCGCCTTCGCCGGGCTCACTGACTCCGCGGACCCGGTCGCCTACGACCCCGCCCCCGAGGTCGGCACCAATCTTGAGCTCGTCGTGCCGCTGGGGGAGGAGACCGATCCCGACACCCAGTCATCGGTGGGTATCGCCCGCGTGCGTGTCCTGGAGCGCGGCGTGGGGGAGTCCCTCTCCTACGGAGCGGGGTGCTGCGCCGTCGCCGTCGCCCTGCACGCCTGGAGTGGTCCGGGCGCTCCCGAGGACTACCGAGTGCTCGTTCCCGGCGGAGAGATCGGGGTCCACATGGGCGCCGACCCCCTGGGCGAGGACGGCAGCGTGCTGCTGACCGGACCGGCCACGATCACCGCGCGGATCACCGTCGCCTGAGGCGCCTCAGACCCGCCGCCATCCGCACTGCTCCCGGACGTCGCACCGACGCCACATCCGAGAAGAGAAACCGACCACCACTATGAGCCAGCCATCCACACGCTCCGCCGTCGGCGCCGTCCTGCCGACCGGCCTGATGCTCTTCGCCCTGTTCTTCGGGGCGGGCAACCTCATCTTCCCGCCTCTGCTGGGCGCCGCCTCGGGCAAGTCCTTCATTCCGGCCATGGGGGGCTTCCTCGCCACCGGGGTGCTCATGCCGCTCATCACCGTGGTCGCCGTCTCCGCATCCGGTGAGGGGATCCTGGGACTGGCTCGCAGAGTGGGACCACGATTCGGCACCGTCATGCCGCTGGCGGTCTATCTGGTGATCGGTCCTCTGACCGGTATCGCTCGTGCCGCCACGGTCGCCTACAAGCTGGCGACCCTTCCGGTGCTCGAGCTGCTGGGGATTCACCACTCCCGCCTGGCCCTGCTGGCGCATGTGACGGTGTTCATGGGGGTGTCCTTCAGCATCGCCCTCAGCCCGAGCCGCCTGGCCGACCGCGTCGGGCGCTGGCTCACTCCCGCCCTGCTGGCCCTGCTGGCCCTGCTGTGCGGGGCCGCCATCCTGATGTTCCCCAGCGTGGAGCGCGAGGCCGTCGGGGACTATGTGAGTCACCCCCTGACCACCGGGTTAACTCGGGGCTACCTCACCATGGACGTCCTGGCGGCCACCGTCTTCGGTGTCGTGGTCATCTCCTCCCTGCGTGAACGAGGCCTGTCCTCTTCCCGCGCCTTAGTGCGCAGCACGATCCTGTCCGGGGGTATCGCTGCCGCGCTCCTGGGGCTGGTGTACATCGGCCTGGCCGTCCTGGGAACCCACACCCGCGGGCGGATCACCGCCGATGCCGAGGAGGGCACCGAGTTGCTGAGCAACGCGGCCTCCTCGACGCTGGGGGCCTCGGGCGTCGTCATCTTCGCAGCTATCGTCATCCTGGCCTGCCTGACCACTGCCGTGGGGCTGCTGGCCTCCTGGGCCGGATACGCCTACACCGCCTGGCCGGCCGTCTCCTTCAACCGGCAGCTCGCCGCCTGCACGATCGTCGCCTTCGCGCTGGCCAACCTCGGACTGGATGCCATCCTCAAGATCGCGGGGCCGGTGACGTTCCTGCTCTACCCCCTCGTCATCGCCCTGGTGATCGTGACACTGATCGATGCCCTGGCGCCGGGACGGCTCAAGGCCGCCTACCGGTGGTGCGTGAGTACAGCCGGGATTCTCGGATCCGTCTCCGCCATCATGGCCACCGGCTGGAAGGGCCCCAGCAGGCTGCTGGAGCGCACCGGCCTGTGGAGCGACTCCACCGGCTGGATCCTGCTGGTGCTCATCGCCCTGGTGATTGGGATCGCCCTGCTGATCGGCATCCTCCTGGACATCCGCTCCGGAGCCTGGTCCACGCCCGCCCCCGGGGAACCTCCCAGCCGGGCCCAGCAGGACGTCGAGCACGCCGCGGCCTCACAGCTGTGAGCGGTCCGGCACGCGGTAGCCTCACGACGTGCCCACGCCTCACCCCCGAGACCCAGCCCAGACGCCGCGTCCGAACCATGAGCGGCTTCTGCCGACACTGCTCATCCCCGCCTTCGTCTCGCTGCTGGCCGTCTCCTCGGTCAATGTCATCCTGCCGGCCCTCTCCCACAGCCTGAGCGCAGGCACCGCCGGGCTCCAGCTCGTCGTGTCCGGCTACGCCCTCGTCTTCGGGGTCGCCCTCGTCCCGGCCGGCCGCGCCGGCGATGTCATGGGGCGGGGGCGGCTCTTCGTCATCGGCATGCTCCTGTTCGGTGCCGGATCCCTCGTCTCGGGCCTGGCTCCCGACGTCGTCACCCTCAACCTGGCCCGGGTCGTCATGGGAGTGGGTTCAGGGCTGCTCAACCCGCAGGTGACCGGCATGATCCAGCAGTACTACACCGGTGAGGCCCGAGGGCGCGCCTTCGGTCTCTTCGGCGCCGTCATCGGGGTCTCGGTGGCGCTGGGGCCGGTGCTCAGTGGCGGGTTCATCGGCTGGCTCGGGGACGACTGGGGCTGGCGCGCCTCCTTCCTCATCAACGTTCCCCTCACCCTGGCCGGCGTCTGGGCCGCGCGCCGCTACCTGCCGGCCTCCGCCTGGCACCGGGGAAGCGACACGGAGCAGACGGACCGCGCCGCCGCCGGCGACGCCACCGGGACCACCCGCCGCGGCGGGGTCGATCTCGACCCGGTGGGGATGGGGCTGCTCGCCGTCGGCACGCTGCTCATCATGATCCCCTTCATGGAGGCCTCGGCCGGCACCTGGATCTGGGGCCTGGAAGCCGCCGGCATCGGCGTCATCGGCGCCTGGGTGGCCTGGGAGAAGCGCTACCGGACCAGGGGCGGCGCCCCCATGGTGGACCTCAGCCTGCTGGCCATCCCCTCCTTCGCCTACGGCAGCCTGGCCATCGCCGTGTACTTCCTGGGCTACACCAGCGTGTGGATCATCGTGGCCCAGTATGTCCAGGCCGGTCTGGGCTCCAGTGCCTTGGCCAGCGGACTCATCGGAGTCCCGGCCGCCCTGGCGGGATCGATCGCCGCCGCCGTCGCCGGCCGCCGGGTCATCCGGGTGGGACGGGTCATGGTGCTCGGCGGCATGGTGCTGGGCATGGCCGGGCTGCTGGCGAGCATCGGCATCATGCACATGCACGCGCGCGCGGGGTGGAGCCCCTGGTGGCTGACCCTCACGCTGCTGGTGCTCGGAGTGGGGCAGGGCCTCGTGGTCTCCCCGAACCAGACCCTCTCCCTGGCCGACGTCCCCCTGGAGTACGCCGGGGCCGCGGGCGGCATCCTCCAGACCGGTGAGCGCATCGGCACCTCCATCGGCATCGCCGTCATCACGGGCCTGACCTTCCGAGTCTCGCACTCCTCGGGCTGGGAGGCCGCCGCCCAAGCCGGTCTGCTGGCCGTCGTGGCCGCCATCGCCGTCGCCGCCGGGGTCGCCGTCATCGATCTGCGTCTGGCGAGGCGACGACGCCGGTAGCAGGCCAAGACCATGGTCAGGGCCGCCGCCACGACCGTGGGCGGGTCCCGTCCGGGCATGGCCCGGCGTCGTGTCAGCCGTGTCAGCGGCGTACTCGCAGGACCCTGAAGCCCTTCGAGGAGGCCATCCGGCTCACGTCCCAGCCCTGGTCCCTCAACCAGGTGGCCAGGGAGTCGGCTCCCAGGTTCTTGAGCACCACCAGCCAGGCCTCGCCGTCGTCGGACAGCAGCGCCAGCCAGTCCTGCAGCAGGGTGTGCAGGGCCTTCTTGCCGATGCGCACCGGAGGGTTGGACCAGATGAGATCCACCGGCGTCGAGCCCTGGCGCAGCTCGGCCAGCAGCGCGTCGGCCGGGGCGACACGTACGTTGTCCAGGCCTGCGGCAGCGGCGTTGCGAGCGGTCAGCGCCAGCGAGCGCTCGTTGACATCGGTGGCCAGGACCTGTGCCTGTGGAGCGGCCCCGGCCAGGGCCAGCGTGATCGGCCCCCAGCCGCAGCCCAGGTCGAGGAACGTGCCGGTCTGGGCCGGATCGGGGACGTGATCGAGGAGGACCTGGGTGCCCTTGTCGAGGCGGTCGGCGCTGAAGACGCCCGAGGCCGTGACCACCGTGCGCTCGACGCCGCGGATCGAGAAGCGGTGGGTGCGCTCCTCCGCCTCGACGGCGGGGGAGGCGGTGAAGTAGTGCTCGCTCACGTGGTCCAGGTTACCCGGGCACCCCGACGCGCCGCCCGAGTCGGCGGGTGGCCCCACGCGCCCGCGGGCAGTACCATCGCCCCCATGTGGATCCTTCGTATGCGCTGAAACGGCGGCCGGCGCCGCTCCCCGCCAGAACCATCGCGCCCCATCGGAGGGGCGCAGGCATACGACGAAGGACTTTTTGTGACCCATCACCACTCCACTACCCCCAGCACCCCTTCCACCCCTGAGGACGCAACAGACACCCGTGACGCCCATGAGGGCCGTGACGTCCACGACGTCCATGACGTCGTCGCCCGGGTCCTGTCCCGGACCGGAACCGCCCTGGCCTCCACCGCCGCCCAGCACGAGCACGCCGATGGCTACGGGGACGGCCTCGACGACGGCGCCCTGGAGCGGGAGGCCCGGGCCGCCCGCCGCCGTGTGGCCGGACTGTCCACCGAGCTGGAGGACGTCAGCGAGGTCGAGTACCGCCAGGTCCGCCTGGAGAAGGTCGTCCTGGTCGGTCTGGAGCTGCCCCGGCCCCACGGCCCGGCCACCGGCGCAGCGGGCGGCAGCGGCCAGGTGTGCGACACCCAGGACGCCGACACCTCCCTGCGCGAGCTGGCCGCCCTGGCCCAGACCGCCGGCAGCGAGGTCCTCGACGCCCTCATCCAGAAGCGCGACCACCCCGACCCCGCCACCTACCTGGGCAGCGGCAAGGCACGCGAGCTGGCCGACGTGGTGGCCGCGGCCGGCGCCGACACGGTGATCGTCGACGGCGAGCTCGCCCCCTCCCAGCGCCGCGCCCTGGAGGACGTCGTCGGCGTCAAGGTCGTCGACCGCACCGCCCTCATCCTGGATATCTTCGCCCAGCACGCCAAGTCCCGCGAGGGCAAGGCCCAGGTCGAGCTCGCCCAGCTCGAGTACCTCCTGCCGCGCCTGCGCGGATGGGGTGAGTCCATGTCCAGGCAGGCCGGAGGCCGCGTGGCCGCCGGTCAGGGCATCGGCTCGCGCGGCCCCGGAGAGACCAAGATCGAGCTCGACCGGCGCCGCATCCGTCAGCGCATGGCCCGCCTGCGCCGCGAGATCCAGGCCATGGCGCCCTCGCGGGAGACCAAGCGTGGCTCGCGCCGACGCGGGGCCATCCCCTCGGTGGCGATCGCCGGCTACACCAACGCCGGCAAGTCCTCCCTCATGAACCGCCTCACCGAGGCCGGCATCATGGTTGAGGACGCCCTGTTCGCCACCCTCGACCCCACCGTCCGGCGGGCCGAGACCTCCGAAGGACGCACCTACACTCTCACCGACACCGTCGGTTTCGTGCGCAACCTGCCCCACGAGCTCATCGAGGCCTTCCGCTCCACCCTGGAGGAGGTCGCCGGGGCCGACCTCGTGCTGCACGTCGTCGACGCCGCCCACCCCGACCCCCTCAGCCAGGTGGCCGCCGTGCGCACCGTCCTGTCCGAGATCCCCGGCGCCCTGGACGTGCCCGAGCTCATCGTCCTGAACAAGACCGATCTCGCCGACGCCGTCACCCTGGCCGCGCTGCGCACCGGCCTGCCCGGGGCGGTCGCGGTCTCGGCCCGCACCGGGGAGGGGATCGAGGAGCTGCGCGCCCGCATCGAGCAGATGCTGCCCCACCCGCAGGTGAGCATCGACGTCGTGGTGCCCTACTGCCGTGGGGACCTCGTCTCCCGGGTCCACGCCGAGGGGGAGATCGACACGATCGACTACGTCGAGGCGGGCACTCACGTCGTCGCGCGCGTCGGCGCCGCCCTGGCGGCGGAGATCGAGGGCGCCGCCGCGGGTGCCACCGTCGGCTGAGAGGCGCCGTGACCCCGAGCGAGCCGAGCCGGACGCAGCGGCCTGACACTAACGGCGCCGGTGATCGCAAGGTCCTGGACGCCTTGGACGCCGCGGTGCGCTCCATGGGCGGCAGCCCCCGCCAGGGGCAGACCACCATGGCCCGGGAGGTCGCCCAGACCCTGGCCGACGGCACCCACCTCCTGGTGCAGGCCGGCACCGGGACGGGAAAGTCGCTGGGCTACCTGGTGCCCGCCATGGTCCACGCCGTGCAGGCCGGTGCCCGGGTCGTGGTCTCCACTGCCACCCTGGCCCTGCAACGGCAGATCCTCACCAAGGACGCGCCCCTGGCCGCCGACGCCGTCGAGCAGGTCACCGGCATCCGCCCCGAGGTGGCCCTGCTCAAGGGCTGGCAGAACTACCTGTGCCGACACCGCCTGGACGGAGGCTACCCGCAGGACGAGGATGAGGCCGCGCTCTTCGGCGTCGGGGAGGCCATCGCCCAGCCGTCCGCCGGGCACGGGAGTGACGCGAGCCTGGGCGAGCAGGTGGTCCGCCTGCGCGAGTGGGCGGCCAGGACCGACACCGGTGACCGCGACGACCTCGTTCCCGGCGTCTCCCAGCGCGCCTGGGCCCAGGTCTCCGTCTCCCGGGCCGAGTGCCTGGGGCAGTCCTGCCCCCTGAAGTCCGAGTGCTTTCCCGAGCTGGCGCGCGCCGCCGCCTCCCGGGCCGATCTCGTCGTGACCAACCACGCCATGCTCGGCGTGGTCGTGGCTGGCAACCCCGGCGTCCTGCCCGACCACCAGGTCCTCATCGTCGACGAGGCCCACGAGCTGGCCGACCGCATCCGCTCCCAGGGCACCATCGCCCTGTCGGCGGCCGCTGTGGCGCGCACCGCCGCCACCGCCCGCAAGCATGCCTCCGTGCTGGTCAGCGAGCTGGAGTCCGCGGGCCAGACCCTCCAGCTCGCGCTGGCCGAGCTGCCCGACGGCCGCCTGGAGGCGCCCCTGCCCACCGCCCTGCATGACGCGCTCGTGCTCCTGGCCGGCGCCGCCCGCCAGGTCGCCTCCGACGTGCGCGACCAGGCCCGCACCCTGGGGCGCGACCGCTCCAGCGAGGCCGCCGGGGGTCTGGCGGTCGCTCGCACCGCCGTCGCCGACCTGGTCGACGCCCTGGACCGCATGACCTCCGACTCGGTGGCCCAGGGCCGCGACGTCGCCTGGATCGAGCGCCCTCGCATGGGCGCCGAGCCCCCGCGCCTCCTCCTGGCCCCCATCGAGGTCGCCGGGTCGGTGGCCGGCCACCTGCTGGGCGGCCGCGTCGGCGTCATGACGTCGGCGACCCTCGCCCTGGGGGACAGCTTCGATCCCATGGCCCGCTCCCTGGGACTGACCCTGGCGGAGCAGCCCTGGAGAGGTCTCGACGTCGGCTCCCCCTTCGATTACCCCCGCCAGGGCATCCTCTACGTGGCCGCCCACCTGCCCCGCCCCGGCGCAGGCATCTCCGAGGCCGCCCTGGATGAGATGCTCGCCCTGGTTGAGGCCTCCGAAGGCGGCATGCTGGGCCTGTTCTCCTCCAGGCGCGCCGCCCAAGAGGCCGCCGAGGTACTGCGCGGAGCCACCGACCTGCCCGTCTACGCCCAGGGCGACGACCAACTGCCCACCCTGGTGCAGGCCTTCGCCGAGGACGACGCCGCCTGCCTGGTGGGCACCCTCTCACTGTGGCAGGGCGTGGACGTGCCCGGACGCACCTGCCGCCTCGTCGTCATCGACCGCATCCCCTTCCCCCGCCCCGACGACCCGGTCGCCCAGGCCCGCACCGACGCCGTCGTGGCCGCAGGCGGCAACGGCTTCATGAGCGTGTCGGCCACCCACGCGGCCCTGCTCCTGGCCCAGGGGGCCGGGCGCCTCATCCGCCGCAGCCAGGACCGCGGCGTCGTCGCTGTCCTGGACTCGCGCCTGCGCACGGCGCGCTACGGGGGCTTCCTCGCCCGCTCCATGCCCGCCCTGTGGCCGACGACGAAGCCCGACGTGGTGCGCGGCGCTCTGAGGCGTCTGGCCGTGCGGCCCGATGCCCCGGAGGAGGAGTGAACCTGTCGGCTGGGCCTTTCGGTAGGTGCCCCTCGGGAGGATCTGCACGTAGGCTTGGCGTGAGCGGGTGCTCGCGCCCCTGCGGTCCTGCCCAGCAGATCCCACCGAGGAGAAGAACGTGTCAGACCACATCACCACTACCGCTGAAGGCTCCTACCCCACCAACCGTTCCGGCCGCCCCTCCAAAGTCGCTGTCATCGGTGCCGGGGCAGTCGGCTCCACCCTCGCCTACGCCTGTGTAACCAAGGGCGTTGCCCGCGAGGTCGTGCTGCAGGACATCGTCAAGGAGAAGGTCGAGGCCGAGGCCCTCGACATCGCCCAGGGAATCCAGTTCACCTCCGCCGGCTCCGTCTCGGGATCCGACGACCCCGAGATCTGCCGCGACGCGGACGTCATCGCCATCACCGCCGGTGCCAAGCAGAAGCCCGGCCAGTCCCGCCTCGAGCTGGCCGGCGCCACCGTCGGCATCATGGAGAAGATCCTCCCCAAGCTGGTCGAGGTCGCTCCCAACGCCATCTTCGTCCTCGTGGCCAACCCGGTGGACGTGGTGACCTACTGCGCCAAGAAGATCACCGGCCTGCCCGAGAACCAGGTCTTCGGCTCCGGCACGGTGCTGGACACTGCCCGGATGCGGTACCTCATCTCCCTGGAGACCGGTACGGCCGTCCAGAACATCCACGGCTACATCGCCGGTGAGCACGGCGACTCCGAGGTGCCCCTGTGGTCCTCCACCGAGATCGGCGGCGTGCCGATCACCCAGTGGGGCACCACCCTTGACGGCGGCGTGTTCGACGAGTCCAAGCGTAAGCGCATCGCCCACGACGTGGTCCGCTCCGCCTACCGCATCATCGAGGGCAAGGGCGCCACCAACTACGCCGTCGGCCTGGCCGTGCAGCGCATCATCGGTGCCGTCCTCAACGACGAGCAGCGGGTTCTCACCATCTCCCCGCTGCTGGACAACTGGCACGGCATCTCCGACGTGTGCATGGCCGTCCCCACGATCGTGGGACGTGAGGGCGCCGGGCGTCGCCTCGAGCTCCCTCTAACCGCTGAGGAGGAGGAGCGTCTGATCGCCTCCGCCGACCACCTGCGTGAGGTCGCACGCGGCCTGGGTTACTGAGTCACTGGCCTGAAGCGATGAAGGACCGCCCCGCTGAACCGGGGCGGTCCTTCTGTCATGAAGACCGGGAGTGACTACAGGGCGCGCAGCACCGTGACCACCTTGCCCATGATCGTGGCATGGTCTCCGTCGATCGGGGCGTAGCTGGAGTTGCGGGGGAGCAGCCACTGGTGGCCGTCGCGACGCGAGAGCACCTTGACCGTCGCCGAGGCGCCGTCGACATCCTCGATCATGGCCGCCACGATCTCTCCGTTGGCCGCGTCGGGCTGAGAGCGCACCACCACCCAGTCGCCGTCGCAGATGGCGGCCTCGATCATCGAGTCCCCGTGCACCTCCAGCATGAAGAGCTCGCCCTCGCCGGTCAGGCGGCGGGGCAGGGCCATGACATCGGTGATCTCCTGCTCCGCCAGGATCGGGGTGCCGGCGGCGATCCGCCCCACCAGCGGAACGGCGACCGCGTCCCCGTCCTCGACGCCGGGGAGGTTGGGGGAGTCAAGAGAGGAGACGTGAGCGCCACCGGGGGCGGCTGCACGGTCGCCAGGGCCGTTGTCGGCGGAGACGACCTCCATCGCCCGAGGACGATGGGGGTCTCGGCGCACCAGGCCCAGGCGCTCGAGCTTGTCCAGCTGATGCTTGACGGACGAGGGACTGGTCAGCCCCACCTGCTCACCGATCTCACGCAGTGAGGGCGGATACCCGTGGGTGGCGATGGCCTCGCGGACGGCCTCATAGACCGCGCGGGCGCGCTTGTCGAGGTCGCTGACGGCCTCCGCGACCGCTGCTGCGTTGGTCGCCTTCGAACCGCCGGTTCCGGCGGGCAGCATCGGGTTCGGTAAGTCGCCCTGGTGTGCTGTGGTGCTCATGGTCCTGGCCCTCCCTGCCGGACGGCCCTCAGGCCCGGGGGCGTCAAGGGCACGGAATAGATGTCGGTGGTCCGTGATCGTCTTGGACATGACCAGCCTACTGGCGAGACGAGCACGATTCAAACACATGTTCGAAGAAGTGCTGGACGTGTCGCCTCTCAGGCGCTAATGTATCGAACAAGCGTTCGTCGAACATGTGTTCAGGAGGTTGCTGTGAGCGCCATTGCCATCCCGCTCCCGTCCCGCCAGGCTTCTCGGGCTCGGACTGATGAGCCCGTTGCCGGGCCGGCTAGCGGCCGGGGCGGTGGGCAGTCCTCCCGTCGGCCCAGGCTGAGGCTGGTCACCGAAGACTTCGTCCCCGAGGCTCCCGTGCGGAGCGGCCTCGAGGGCGCTCCGCGCCCCGTGTCCGCATCCGTAGGCGTCGCGGCGCTGCCGGCAGCGCCGGCAATGCCGGCAATGCGTCGTCCCGCGGCGCCCGTGGCCCTACGGGGCCGTCGCACGGAGCTGGAGAGACTGGCCCCGCAGCACCCGGCGGTGCGGGCCGCCGGGCTGCGACGGAGCGCCCAGCAGGAGGAGGATCGGCGAGGCGGCGCTCAGAGTGTGGGCAAGAGTGAGTCTGTCCCGTCCCGCCCGCGGAAGACGGTGAAGGCGGCGGTACGCTCTCGGGCGGGGCTGCGGCTTCTTCGTGGCGGGCTCGCGGTCATCGTCGCGGCCTTCGTGCTCACCTGCAGCGGACTGGCCATCGGGGCCCTGGTGAGCTTAGTCTCTGCGGCCCCCGCCACGGCGGTTGCACAGGTGTCGGCGGATACCACCACCACGGTTGTTCGCCCTGGTCAGTCCCTGTGGGACATCGCCGAGGCGAGCGGGACCTCGGACGTCCCCGGGATGGTGGCTCGGATCGCCGAGCTCAACGACCTGAAGGGAACCACCATCCGTGCCGGACAGACGCTTGCGATTCCTGCGGTGTGAGAACCGGTGCGCGGGTCGTACCTCGAGGAGGGCTTGCGGGGCGGCCCACCGGGCGTTTACCCTCCGATGGACTGACCGTAGTCCAGTGAGTTCGGAGGTTGTAGGCGTGCACTGCCCCTTCTGCCGTCATGACGGCTCGCGCGTTGTCGACTCCCGGACCGCTGAGGACGGCACCTCGATCCGTCGTCGTCGTGAGTGTCAGCAGTGCGGGCGCCGCTTCACCACTCTGGAGACCGCCAGCCTTTCGGTCCGCAAGCGCTCCGGCGTCGTCGAGCCCTTCAGCCGTGACAAGGTCGTGGTCGGGGTCAGACGCGCCTGTCAGGGACGCCCCGTCTCCGACGATCAGCTCGCGCTGCTGGCGCACCAGGTTGAGGAGGCCATTCGCGCGGGAGGTCAGGCGCTCGTCGACTCCCACGACGTCGGGTTGGCGATCCTGGGGCCCTTACGCGAGCTGGATCAGATCGCTTACCTGCGCTTCGCCTCGGTCTACTCCTCCTTCGACTCCCTGGAGGACTTCGAGAAGGCCATTGCCGAGCTGCGCAGCACCGAGGCTGCCTGCTGACCTGGCCGCACGACGAGGGCCTGCGCGGCGTGAGGAGCCCGTCAGGGGCTTGTGACAAAGGAGGACGTGGCAGACTTAACGTCATGCGCGTCCTCATCGTCTCCGACTGCTACGCGCCCAGGCTGGGCGGCATCGAAACTCAGGTGCGGGATCTCGCCCACAACCTGAAGCTGGCCGGTCATGAGCCCGCCGTCGTCACCGCCACACCGGTCGGTGACGGTCGTGGCCGCAGTGTTGAGAGGGTCGATGGCTTCCCCGTCTTCCGCACCACTGCGCACCTGCCCAAGGAGCTGCCCGTTCATCCCCGAGCCGGGCGCGAGCTCGATGACCTCCTGTCGCGCCTGCACCCCGACGTCGTGCACGCCCACGTCGGCGTCGTCTCGCCCTTCGCCTGGTCCGGCATCGCCGCGGCCCGGCGAGCGGGACTCCCGCTGGCCGTCACCTTCCACTGCGTCCTGGGGTCCTGGGCGCACGTGGCCGGAGCGCTGGGTCCCGTCAGCCCCGTGCGGCTGTGGCAGCGCGGCGGCGCCGACCTGACGGCCGTGTCCTCCATGCTTGCCGCCGAGGTCCGTCGCGCCGGCGCTCACGAGCCCGTCACCGTTCTGCCCAACGGCATCACCGTCGAGGACTGGCGCCTGGAGCGCCCCGGCCCCCAGGAGCGACGGCCTCACCGGCCAGTCACGGTCGTGGCCTCTCTGCGATGGGTCGAGCGCAAGCGCCCCCTGCAGGTCGTGCGCGCCTTCACCCAGGCGGTCAGAAGTACCCCCGGCACCGATGCGCTCCTCAAGATCTATGGGGACGGTCCACTGCGCGAGCAGCTCGCCCGCGAGGTCGCCGAATCCGGCCTGGCCGACCGCATCGAGCTCGTGGGGCGCGTCGAGCGCACTGAGCTCGCCCAGGCCTTCACGCGCGCAGACATCTACCTGCAGACCTCGCCCGCCGACTCCTTCGGTATCTCCACCCTGGAGGCCCGCAGTGCGGGGCTGGCCGTTGTCGCTCTGCGCTCCAGCGGAGTGCGCGACTTCATCACCGACGGCGTCGATGGTCTCCTCGCCGCCGACGACGCGGGCCTGGCCCGCGAGCTCGCCACTCTCCTGGAGGACGACGAGCTGCTCGAGCGCGTCAAGACCCACAACTACGACAACGCCCCCTTGCCCGAGTGGGGCGCTGTGGCGCAGATGAACGTCGAGGCCTACCGGCGCGCCATCGCCCTGGCAGCTGCGTGAGCCTAACTGGCTGCGTGAGCCGGCGTTGGAGGTGAGGACGTTATCGACCCCCTCGTCAGGCGGTACTGGCGTCGTTGAGCACCTCGGAGAGTCGACGTGCCGCGGCCATGACCACGTGCCCGTGAACCCGGCCGGGTTGACGGCCCATGCGTTCAATAGGGCCGGAGATCGAGATCGCGGCCACCACCTTGCCTCCGGGCCCGCGTACTGGCGCCGAGACGGAGGCGACTCCGGGCTCACGCTCCCCAACCGACTGAGCCCATCCCCGACGTCGGACCGCCGAGAGCATGGTGGCGGTGAAGCGGGCCCCCACCAGACCGCGGTGCAGGCGGTCGGGCTCCTCCCAGGCGAGGAGCACCTGGGCAGCCGAGCCGCCCTGCATGGACATGGTGGCGCCCACGGGAATGGAGTCGCGCAGCCCGATCGGGCGCTCGGCATTGGCCACACAGATACGCACATCCCCCTGGCGGCGGTAGAGTTGCGCCGACTCGTGGGTCTTGTCGCGCAGGGCCGCCAGCACCGGTCCGGCGGCGGACAGGAGATGGTCCTCTCCCGCGGCGCTGGCCAGCTCGGTGAGCCTGGGGCCCAGGATGAAGCGTCCCTGGGAGTCGCGGGCGACCAGGCGGTGGAACTCCAGGGCGACCGCGATGCGGTGAGCTGTGGGCCGGGCCAGGTGCGTGGTGGACACGAGCTGGGCCAGGGTCGCCGGCCCCGATTCCAGCGCACTCATCACCAGGGCCGCCTTGTCGATGACGCCGACGCCGCTGCTGTCGTTCTCCGGGGAGTTCTCTGAGGGGCTGTCCATAATCTGATACTGGCATTTCAAGGTATGAGATTTCAAGTTAGGGTCCACCTCGGAAGCGGCGCAGTGTCAGCATCCTGTAGGCCAAGGCTCAATGGCCTCGGATGTGGAGCGGCCGCTTCGCGCGGTCTGCGCGGGCCAGCAGCGTCTTCGGGTGCTCCTGAGCGCGGAGCGGATCGGGAACACCTGTTGCTGAGAGGATGAAGTCGATGGGAATGACTCTCGCCGAGAAGGTATGGCGCGATCATGTGGTGTCCAAGGGGAGCGACGGCGCTCCCGACCTGCTGTACATCGACCTCCACCTGGTCCACGAGGTCACCAGCCCCCAGGCCTTCGAGGGGCTGCGCCTGGCCGGACGCACGGTCCGTCGCCCCGACCTGACGATCGCCACGGAGGACCACAACACCCCCACCGTGGACATCGACCTGCCGATCGCCGACGTCACCAGCCGTGCTCAGATCGAGACCCTGCGCGCCAACTGCGCTGAGTTCGGGGTGCGGTTGCACTCCCTGGGTGACGCCGACCAGGGGATCGTCCACGCCGTCGGCCCGCAGCTGGGGCTGACTCAGCCTGGCATGACCGTGGTCTGCGGCGACTCCCACACCTCCACCCACGGCGCCTTTGGGGCGCTCGCCTTCGGTATCGGCACTTCCCAGGTCGAGCACGTCCTGGCCACCCAGACCCTGCCCATCGCCCCCTTCAAGACGATGAGCGTCACCATCGACGGGGACCTGCCCTCGGGCAGCGGGGCCAAGGACATCATCCTGGCCATTATCGCCAAGATCGGTACTAACGGGGCCCAGGGGCACGTCATCGAGTACCGCGGCCGGGCCATCGAGCAGCTCTCGATGGAGGCCCGGATGACGATCTGCAACATGAGCATCGAGGGCGGGGCCCGGGCCGGCATGATCGCCCCGGACCAGACCACCTTCGACTACCTCAAGGGCCGTCCTCACGCGCCCGTCGGCGAGGACTGGGACGCCGCCGTGGAGTACTGGTCCAGCCTGCGCACCGACCCCGACGCCGTCTTCGACACCGAGGTGGTCCTTCAGGCCGAGGACATCGAGCCCTTCGTCACCTGGGGCACCAATCCCGGGCAGGGCCTGCCGCTGTCCGCGCGGGTCCCCGACCCCGAGGATATCGCCGACGCCACCGAGCGGCTGGCCGCCGAACGAGCCCTGGAGTACATGGACCTCGTTCCGGGAACGCCCCTGCGCGACATCAAGGTCGACACCGTCTTCATCGGCTCGTGCACCAACGGCCGTATCGAGGACCTGCGGGCCGCCGCCGAGGTGGTGCGCGGACGCAAGAAGGCTGAAGGACTGCGCATGCTCGTGGTACCGGCCTCAGCCCGAGTGCGTCTGCAGGCCGAGGCCGAGGGTCTGGACCGGGTCTTCACGAGCTTCGGCGCTGAGTGGCGCAACGCCGGCTGCTCCATGTGCCTGGCCATGAACCCCGACAAGCTCTCCTCCGGGGAGCGCGCGGCCTCCACCTCCAACCGCAACTTCGAGGGGCGTCAAGGAAAAGGCGGACGGACCCACCTCGTCTCCCCCGTCGTTGCCGCGGCCACCGCCGTGCGCGGGGCGCTGTCGGCCCCGGGGGACCTGCCGCCGCGGCCCAAGACCTCGCAGGACTCGGGCGATATCCCGACGGTCCCGGCGGTTGCGCCGGTCGCTGGCGCGCCTGCGGCGAGCGTCCAGTAGGGGCTGGCGCGCAGGAGATGAAGGCATACAGGTGAGGGCAGGCCCGCTAGGGGCCGAGTAGAGGCAAGGAGCTCACAGACCGTGGACAAGTTCATCCGACACACCGGCATCGGCGCCCCGTTGCGGCGCAGCGCCGTCGACACCGACCAGATCATCCCGGCGGTGTATCTCAAACGCATCACCCGCACGGGTTTCGACGACGCCCTGTTCGCCTCCTGGCGGGCCGGTGAGCCCGACTTCATCCTCAACCAGGAGGCATACAAGCGGGCCTCGGTGCTCGTCGCCGGTCCCGACTTCGGCACGGGCTCCTCACGGGAGCACGCCGTGTGGGCGCTCAAGGACTACGGCTTCAAGGTCGTACTGGCACCCCGCTTCGCCGACATCTTCCGTGGCAACGCTGGCAAGCAGGGACTGGTGGCCGGCGTGGTCTCCCAGGAGGACTGCGAGCAGCTGTGGAAGATCCTCGAGACCGAGCCGGGCACCGAGGTGACGGTGGACCTGGAGAACCGCACGGTCGAGGCCGGGTCCTTCCGCTGCGCCTTCTCCATCGACGACTACGTGCGCTGGATTCTCATGGAGGGACTCGACGACATCTCCCTGACCCTCACCCAGGAGGACGCCATCCGCGCCTACGAGGAGGCCCGTCCAAGCTTCAAGCCACGCACCCTGCCGGCCAAGCACCTGCCTGCCCAGGAGGTTGTCTCTGCCCGGGCCGCGGATATGCCCCGGCCCTGAGCGGGACCGGGAGGCTCGCAGCCGGCGCGCGAAAGAATTCCTCCTCCGAATTTCATCAGTATTGGCACGGCCTGCCCTATTATTAATTGGGGCTTTCTGTGAGTCGAAGGCCACCTGATACAGCCCTGAAAAAGACCCTGGGAGTCCCTCCAGTGCGCTTATGCTGGGACGGCCTCGCGCGCCTGCGCGGGGATGGGTGAGCGGCTCGTGCGCGGCACACCCAGATGACGTCATGGAGGTGTGCATGGTCGACGGTCTGCTCCAGGTCGAGGGCGGTCGCCCGCTGACTGGTGAGATCACCGTCCGCGGAGCCAAGAACCTGGTTCCCAAGGCGATGGTGGCGGCGCTGCTGGGCTCGTCTCCCTCGGTGCTGCGCAATGTCCCGCTCATTCGTGACGTCGACGTGGTCTCGGGGCTGCTGAGCCTGCACGGCGTGAGCATCGACTACGACCAGCGCGAGGGCGTCCTCCAGCTGGACCCATCCAAGGTCGAGTCGGCGCACATGGCCGACATCGACGCGCACGCCGGCTCCTCGCGCATTCCGATCCTCTTCTGCGGTCCGCTCCTGCACCGCCTGGGAGAGGCCTTCATCCCCGACTTGGGCGGGTGCCGTATCGGTGATCGCCCCATTGACTTCCACCTGGAGATCCTGCGTCAGTTCGGCGCCGTGGTGGACAAACAGGCCCAGGGTATCCGACTGACCGCGCCTCACGGTCTCAGCGGCACCGTCATCGAGCTTCCCTACCCCTCAGTCGGAGCCACCGAGCAGACCCTGCTCACTGCTGTGCGCGCTCAAGGGCTGACCGAGCTGCGCAATGCCGCCGTCGAGCCCGAGATCATGGACCTGGTCGATGTCCTGCAGAAGATGGGCGCCATCATCTCGGTGGACACCGATCGCACCATCCACGTCGAGGGCGTTGACGAGCTGTGCGGCTACACCCACTCGGCCCTACCGGACCGCATTGAGGCGGCCTCCTGGGCCTCGGCCGCCCTGGCCACTCGCGGGGACGTGTTCGTGCGCGGAGCCCACCAGAGCCACATGACCACCTTCCTCAACACCTTCCGCAAGGTGGGGGGCGCCTTCGACGTCACCGATGCGGGCATCCGCTTCTACCACCCCGGTGGGGACCTGAAGTCGATTGTGGTGGAGACCAACGTCCACCCTGGCTTCATGACCGACTGGCAACAGCCTCTCGTCGTGGCGCTCACCCAGGCCCAGGGCCTGTCCATCGTCCACGAGACCGTCTACGAGAACCGCTTCGGATTCACCGGTGCCCTTCGCAAGATGGGGGCTACCATCCAGGTCTACCGCGAGTGCCTGGGCGGCACTGAGTGCCGCTTCGGCCAGCGCAACTTCTACCACTCCGCAGTCATCTCCGGGCCCACGCCCCTGACCGGTGCCGACATCGTCGTGCCCGACCTGCGCGGCGGCTTCTCCCATCTCATCGCGGCCCTGGCCGCCGAGGGCACCAGCCAGGTCGAGGGCGTCAACCTCATCGACCGCGGCTATGAGCACTTCATGTCCAAGCTGGAGTCCCTCAACGCTGCCGTCACCCGTCTGGCCTGAGGCAGACCGACGCCGGCCCTTGCCCGTGGGCCCCGTGGACCCGCAAGGCCGGGGCGCACGGGCAGGGGCCGGGCCCGGCTCGGACAGCCTCGTTCAGAGCGCCTCAGCGGATAGAGTTCACCCGTGCCTGCAACACGCCCCATGACCCCGTTCTACCGCTTCGCCGCGCGCGGAGCGATCATCCCGTTCCTCAAGATGGTCTCCCGGCAGAAGGTGACCGGCCTGGAGAACATCCCTCGCGAGGGTGGCTTCATCACCGTGGCCAACCACCTGACCGACCTCGACTCGCTCACGGCCATGCGAGCCCTGGTCGATGCCGATGTCCCCGTCTACTCGCTGGCCAAGTCCACCCTGTTCAAGGTGCCGGTGCTCGGCTCCATCCTGCGGGCTGGCGGCCAGATCCCGGTCCAGCGGGGCACACAGAACGCGGCCACGGCCCTCAAGGCCGCCAGTGAGGTCCTGGCCGACGGCGGCGCCATCATGATCTTCCCCGAGGGCACGCTCTCCCGCGACCCCCTCAAGTGGCCGATGGTGGCCAAGACCGGGGCGGCCCGACTCGCCATGACCAGCGGCGCCCCCGTCCTGCCCATGGGGCAGTGGGGTGCTCACGAGATCCTGGACACCTACGGGCGTTCCTTCCACCCCTTCCCCCGCAAGGACGTGCGCGTCACCATCGGTGAGCTCATGGACCTGTCCCGATTCGGCTCGGACACCCAGGACCGCGAGGCCGTGCGCGCCTGCACCGCCGAGATCATGCGGGCCATCACCTCCCTGGTGGAGGAGCTCCGCGGGGAGAAGGCCCCCCGCCCCTTCGACATGCACTACGACGGCGACCCCGGCAAGGGAAGGATCGGCGTGCGCCGCCCCGACCCGCTGCCCGAGGCGGACACTCAGGAGGACGGTCAGTGAACGGCGTCGAACCCGCAATGAGCGCATCGGTGCGCCCGGCCGCGGCCGTCATCGGCTCAGGAGCCTGGGGCACCACCTTCGCCAGTCTCTTGGCCCAGGCCGGCACCCCCACGACGATCTGGGCCCGGCGCCAGGAGGTGGCCGAGGAGATCAATGCCGGCACCAACGAGCGCTACGTCTCCGGTCACCGCTTGCCGCAGGGCCTGAAGGCGACCACCGACCTGGCCGAAGCTGTCACGGGGGCGGGCATCGTCGTCGTCGCCGTGCCCTCCCAGGAGGCCCGGGGGGTCCTGGAGCCCCTCCGGGGCGCCCTGGCCGACGACGCTGTGGCCGTCTCCCTCATGAAGGGCATCGAGCTGGGTACCGGGCTGCGGATGAGCGAGGTCCTGGCCGAGGCGCTGGGCATCGACGCCTCCCGCGTCGTGGTCGTCTCCGGCCCCAACCTCGCCGACGAGATCGCTGCGGGCCAGCCCACCGCCACCGTCGTGGCCGCCGCCGACGAGCAGATCGCCGCCCGGATCGCCTCCCTGTGCGCCACCGGCACCTTCCGCCCCTACACCAACACCGACGTCCTGGGCGTCGAGCTGTGCGGGGCGGTCAAGAACGTCATCGCCCTAGCCGTCGGTGCGGCCGCGGGCCGGGGTTTGGGGGACAACTCCAAGGCCACGATCATCACCCGGGGCCTGGTGGAGATCACCCGCCTGGGCCTCAAGCTCGGGGCTTGCCCGGAGACCTTCTCCGGGCTGGCAGGCATGGGGGACCTGGTGGCCACCTGCTCCTCGCCCCTGAGCCGCAACCAGACCTTCGGCCGCCACCTCGGCGAGGGGATGAGCGTTGCCGAGGCCGCTGCGGCCTCCCGGGGCGTGGCCGAGGGCGCCAAGTCGGCCCGCGCCGTCCTGGACCTGGCCCGGGCTCACGGCGTGGACATGCCGATCACCGCCGGAGTCGTCACCGTCGTCGAGGGAGCCGCCAGCGTCGCTCAGGTCACTGACGCGCTGCTGGCACGTCCCCGCAAGGCCGAGGGCGTTCACGCTGCACCATCTCAGGCCTAGCCGCTGTGACTCCTGAGAGCCGCCTTAATTCCGGGTTCGCCATGCGTTATCAGCATGTGGGGCGCCGCGCGGTAGCGTGGGGCCTATGACAGCCCTCCAGGAAACCGGCCCCTCCGTGCCCAGCTCTGACAAGTCCACAGTGCGTGTTGCCGTCGTCTTCGGCGGACGCAGCGGCGAGCACACGATCTCCTGCGCCACCGCCGCCGGTGTCCTGTCAGCCATCGACCGCGACCGCTACGAGGTTCTTCCAGTGGGTATCACGCCCGAGGGCCAGTGGCTGCTCGTCGAGGACGATCCGGCCGCCCTCGAGCTCAGCGACAACCGCCCCCCGGTGACCATCACCGCCGAGGGCCTGGGGCGGGGAAGGCTCAGCGCCCCCCTGGGAGGAGGCGAGCTCACGGTACTCGGCCCCACGGGGCCTGAGGTCCTGGGCCAGGTCGACGTCGTCCTGCCGCTGCTGCACGGGCCCTACGGCGAGGACGGAACCATCCAGGGCATGCTGGAGATGATGGGTCTTCCCTACGTCGGCTGCGGGGTGCTGGCCAGCGCCGCGGGTATGGACAAGCAGGTCACCAAGGTGCTCCTGGGGGCCGCGGGCATCGCCACGGCGCCGCACGTCGTCGTCGGCCCTCACGTCTGGAAGCGCGACCCCGAGGCGATCCTGGAGGCCTGCCGGTCCCTGACCTACCCCCTGTTCGTCAAGCCCGCTCGCGCCGGCTCCTCCCTGGGTATCAGCAAGGTCGACCGCCCTGAGGACCTCCCCGAGGCCATTGAGACGGCCCGCGCGGTCGACCCTAAGGTCCTCGTGGAGAGCGGCATCGTCGGACGCGAGGTCGAGGTCGCCGTCCTTCAGGGCCGCGGCGATGACGCCCCCCGGGTGGCCGAGCCCGGCGAGATTGCCATGGACGCCTCCCAGGGCGCCGGCGAGTTCTACGACTACCAGACCAAGTACCTGGCCCACGACGCCGTCGCCATGGTCTGCCCGGCGCGCATCGACCCTGAGGCACGCGCACTCCTCATAGATACCGCCGCCCGGGCCTTCGAGGCACTCGGCTGCGAGGGACTGGCCCGCGTCGACTTCTTCCTCACCGATACCGGTGAGGCGGTCGTCAACGAGATCAACACGATGCCCGGCTTCACCCCCTTCTCCATGTACCCCTACATGTGGCAGGTCTCCGGGCTGGGCTACACCGAGCTGGTCTCCGAGCTCATCGAGCTGGCCGTGGCCCGCTCCACCGATGTCAACCGCTGAGCAGGCCCCAGCCGGCGCAGAGGCAGCGGGGGAGGACGTGCGGGTCGGTGACCTCAGCGAGGAGGAGCTTCTCGCCGTCATCACCCCCCTCCTGCCCCGCGGCCCGCAGGCCCCCGTCGGCACGGGGGACGACTGCGCGGTCCTGTCCTTTCCCGACTCGCGCACGGCGGTGAGCACCGACGTCCTGGTCGAGGGGCGCCACTTCCGCACCCAGTGGTCCACGGGTCGCGACGTCGGGGCGAGGGCCGCTGCCCAGAACCTCGCCGATGCCGCCGCCATGGGCGCCAGGCCCGTCGCGCTCGTCGTCGGCCTGGTCATGCCTGCGGCCACCCCGGTCAGCTGGGTGCGGGACTTCGCCCGAGGACTGGCCCAGGGCTGCGAGCCCTGCGGGGCAGGCGTCGTGGGTGGCGATCTCAGCTCCGGTGACTCACTGATCGTGTCCGTCACGGTCCTGGGCGACCTTGAGGGCAGGGCCCCGGTTCTGCGAAGCGGAGCGAGGCCCGGTGACGCCGTCGTGCACGTTGGAACCCTGGGACGCAGCGCGGCGGGACTCGCCCTGCTCAGCGCGGGCACCGACTGCGCATCAGGCGCGAGCGGCGCTCTCCCCTCAGGTCAGGAGCATCCCCGGGCCCAAGCCTGTATCGAGGCCTTCCGCGCCCCCGCCCCGCCCCTGGCCGCGGGCCGAGAACTGGCACTGGCCGGCGCCACCTCCATGCTGGACGTCTCCGACGGGCTGCTGCGCGACGCCAGTCGGATCGCCCGCGCCAGCGGCGTCGTCATCGAGCTCGATGATCCCGGCGACCTGCCGGACGCGTCCTTCCTCGAGCCGGTGGCCGCGCTCGTGAGCGGCCACGACGGATCAGCCGCTCGCGACCTGGCCCGCAGCTGGTTGCTCACCGGGGGAGAGGACCACGGACTGCTCGCCACCGTCCCAGCAGACGCCTTCGATCGGCTGCCCGCCGGAGCCCGGGTGATCGGCCGGGTCCTGAGCCCGCAGTCCTCACCGGCCCAGGTGCCGGGGCGCCGACCGGGCGTCCTCCTGGCAGGAGAACCCGCGCAGGAGCACACCGGGTGGGACCACTTCTCCCACACCTGACGGGCCGTACCCGTGAGGAATACGGGGCACGACAAAGGCCGCCGACTGCTTGCGCAGCGGCGGCCCCGTGCTCGAAGGACTCGAGGTGATGCGCTCAGATGTTGCGCGTCACCTTCCCGGCCTTGAGGCAGGACGTGCACACGTTGAGGCGCTTGGGGGCGCCATTGACGAGTGCACGCACACGCTGGATGTTGGGGTTCCACCGGCGGTTGGTCCGCACGTGGGAGTGCGAGACGCTCTTGCCGAAGATGGGGCCCTTGCCGCAAACGTCGCACACAGCAGCCACGGTCTCACTCCTGATCTTCAATGCTTCAACGCTCAGGCCGATACCTGGCGCCAGGTCTTACCGCCCAAGCGCGAGGCGCCGGGCAACCCGAACACAATAGCGGACCTGCATGTGGCGCCCCAAGCCGCCTTGGCGTGCGTTCGAGCACATGCCATCGCGCTTGAGGCCCGAGGAGCAAGTGTTGACTCAGCGTAAAATGTGATGAATATCATTAAGTGATGAACGTGTGCCCTAGCCGGATGTGGTGGTAGGGGCCTGACCAGCGCGCCGAAGTCCCGAATGCCCCTTCGGCTCCCCACCGCCCCGGGCGTGGTCCTGGTGCGGGCGTCTCGCTCCGGTGGGAGGAATGTGTTCGGACAGGTACTCTGAAACCACATATCAAACCAAAGGCTCGGCCCAGCCATGAACCAGGCTCGCTGAACGCCTGCACATATGCAGATCATGCAATGGAACAGAAGGTGTTCGCAGCGTGAGACACATGGTGTGCTGGTCGTAGCCGGGATGCAGGGGAGGCGAAGATGGCGCAGTCTCAAGGACGCCGCCCCGTTACCCCTGTCTCAGGGGCCCAGGTGCTGCAGGGGGCCGCAGTGCGGCGCTGGATCGCGCTGGCGGAGATCGTTGCCGATCAGACTCGGGACCTGGTGGACGTCCTCAATGTCTTCCCCGTGCCGGATGCGGATACCGGAACCAACGTCCTACTCACCCTGCGCTCGGCCTCCGACGCCCTCCACTGCCTGGGGCGGGCCGCTGATGCCGCCCAGGTGGCCCGCGCCGCAGCCGACGGCGCGGTCCGGGGAGCCCGCGGGAACTCGGGTCTTCTGGTCTCCCAGGCCCTGGCCGCCTTCGCCGACGTCTGCGCCGAGGCCCCGGATCCCACTGGCCTGCGCCCCGTCGAGCTCGTGCACGTCTACGAGGCCATGGCGGACACCACCTGGGCGGCGGTCTCCCGCCCGGTCTCGGGGACCCTGCTGTCAGTCGCTCGAGACGCGGCCACGGCCGCCCGCTCCGCCCTGGAGGAGGCGACCGCGAGCTCGCCCGCGACCCTGAGCCTCATCGCCGCTGCCGCCGCCTTCGGTGCCCAGGAGTCCGTTGTGGAGACCTCCGGCCTCGGGCACGGCCCGGTGGATGCCGGGGGAGCAGCCTTCATGCTGCTGCTGACCTGCCTGTCGGACACCATCGACGCGATGCAGGATGCGGACCCCAGGACGACTGACGCCCCGGAGCTGCGTCAGGGCCAGCAGGACGCTGACGAGCACGCCCCCTACACCGCCGTCGCCCGCCAGATGCTCACCGACCTGGCCGCAGGCGGGGTGCCGCACAGTATCGGTCCTGAGCCCCTGGGCATGTCCACCGGCGAGTTCGAGGTAATGTACCTGCTGGAGGCGACCGCGGTCCAGGCCGGTCAGCTGCGCCGGGACCTGGAGCGCATTGGTGACTCCGTGGGCGTCGTCGGCACTCCGGACGCCCTGGGGGTGGGCCTCTACCAGGTCCACGTCCACACCGACACTCCGCGTGCCGCCTTGCCGCACGCGGGCCGCGCCCGCCAGATCTGCATCCACCACCTCCACCCCACCGCCCTGGTGAGCTCCACGGACGAGCCCCCGTCTCCGTGGGGGGCGCTCGACTCCGACCCCACGGGTCACGTGGTCTCCTTCGAGCGCCTGGCCGCGCGCCGGGCCGAGCGCAAGGCGAAGTCGGTGCGCATGCACCCCTCCCAAGCGGCCGCCCCCCGCCCCGCGCCGGCGCAGGCCCCGCATCTGGCCGTGCGCTCGCGGCAGTCCGGCGTCGGTGTCATCGCCTGCACCCGGGCTCCCGGGCTCATTGAGCAGCTGGCCCGCTCCGACGCCGCCGTCGTCCTCAACCCGGATCGGGAGGGGATCGCCCGAGCCGCCGCGGACCTGGGGGCCTCCCAGGTCATCGTGCTGCCCTGCGACGCCGCCTGCACCGAGGCGGCCCACGACGCCGCCCGCTTCCTCGCGGCCCGCTCCGCGGTCTCCACCGTCCGCCCACCGGCGGGGACCCGTCAGGCGGGCGCCGCTCGCGAGACCGCCCGTGTCGGGGGACAGCCGGAGCGCTATGCGGCCGAGGGCATTCAGCTCCTCGTGTGCGACACCGACGACGAGGCCCGGGTCCTGGCCGCGGCGGTGGCCCTGGCCGGCAGGGGCGAGGAGGCCGAGCTGACCGACCTGGCGCGC
>NZ_JASPFC010000010.1:0-102215 GCF_031296635.1 Actinomyces acetigenes | reverse complement strand
GCGGGTGCCGAAGCGGGCGGGGTCCTCCAGGACGACGCCGCAGACCAGGTCGGGGCGGCGGACGGCAGCCACCATGGCGGTGGCCGCACCCATCGAGTGGCCGATGACGACCGGGGCCGGCGGCGTCGGCAGACCCAGGGCGGCCCGGCCGCGCGAGGCGGCCTCCAGGTCCTCCAGGACGGCGATGAGGTCGCCCACGAGGACCTCCCCGGCCCGCTCGAGCTGGGCCGGCGTCCACCGCGGGGACAGGCCGTGCCCGCGGGCGTCAACCGCGACGACCCGGTAGCCGTGGCCCACCCAGTGGTCGATGGCCTCGGCCAGGGAGACCGCGGAGCCGGTGATGCCGTGGAGCAGGACCAGGGTGGGGGCGGCGTCGGGCCCCGCGACGATGCGCGCCAGTGAAGTCATGCCCCCATCCTGCCTCGTGACCGCCCCGTAGGCTGAGCCCATGAGCGAGACGAGCCAGCAGAGCATGCCGAGGATGAACGTCGAGTCCTTCAACCTGGACCACACCAAGGTGGCCGCGCCCTACGTGCGCGTGGCCGACCGCAAGGAGCTGCCCGGCGGGGACGTGCTCGTCAAGTACGACGTGCGCTTCTGCCAGCCCAACCGCGCACACCTGGAGATGAAGGCCGTGCACTCCATCGAGCACCTGAGCGCCGAGCTCATGCGCAACCACACCGACCGGCTCATCGACTTCTCCCCCATGGGCTGCCAGACCGGCTTCTACGCCCTCATGCTGGGGGTGGGGACCGAGGAGTTTCTGCCGCTGCTGGAGGCGACCTTCCGCGACATCCTCTCCGCCCAGGAGGTGCCGGCGGCCAACGAGGTCCAGTGCGGCTGGGGGGCGAACCACTCGCTGGCCGCCGCCCAGGAGGCGGTGCGCGACTTCCTCGCCGCCCGCGAGGAGTGGACGCAGGTCATGGCCTGACACAGCCGCCAAGACCAGGAGCCGAGGAGAGGACAGTCCTCACAGTCTGGCAACACCGGGCCCGGCACAGTGACGGGGTGAGACGTCGCGCCGTCGCCGGGCTCCGACGTCGGCCCGGATCGACGGGGCCGGCACCGTATCCTGACGCTGTTCCGCACGCGCCCACTGGGGCGCCAACCCACCGATTTCCCGAAAAGCGACGAGAAGCATTGACAACCATGGAGAGCACCGTCATCGCCAATCCCGCCAACCCCATCCTCATCTGGTGGGTCATCGCCCAGCCGCTGCTGCTCCTGCTGTCCTACCTCGTGGGACAGGTGACGCGGTTCCTGCTGCGCGGACGGGTCTCCGTGTCGGATGCGGAGGCCACGCTCATCGCGCTCATCGGCCTGTGGCTGGGGCTGCTGCTGGCGGGGTGGATCTTCGACGAGGGCGACCTGTTCTCGGTCAAGATGCTGGCGACCTCCTGCGGCGTGGCAGTCGTGGTGCTGGTGGCGACCTCCGCGGTGCTGGCGCGCGTCCAGCACCGTCGCACCCTGTTGCCGATCGCGGAGGTCGCCCAGATGGGCGAGTCCGACCGCCTGGAGTTCAAGTCCTCGGCCCGCTGGAACCTGCGCACGGACAAGCGCGATGAGGCGATGGAGGAGATCGTGGCCAAGACGGTGGCGGCCTTCATGAACTCCGCGGGCGGCACGCTCCTGCTCGGCGTCGATGACGGCGGCACCCTCATTGGGCTCGGCCCCGACTACGCGACCCTCAAGCAGCCCGACGCCGACCGCTTCGAGCTGTGGCTGCGCGGCATGTGGCGCACGCGCATGGGCACGAACGCGGCGGCGCTGCCGCAGGTGGACTTCGCACCCACACCGGACGGGACCGCGGAGGTGTGCCGGGTGACGGCGCCCCCGTCCCCGCTGCCGGTCTACCTCAAGCCGGCCAAGGGGCGCGACGGGGCGGCGCTGTGGGTGCGGGTCGGCAACTCGACGCGGCGCCTGGAGGTGGACGACGCCGTCGACTACGTCATGCTGCGCTGGCCGCGGATCAACCACGTGACCTGGCCGATCCGGCTGGGGAACTTCCTGCTGCGCCGCGACCAGTCCCGCCGGGCGCTGCCCATCAACCCGGCGGCGGCCGTCACCGCCGCCACGGGCTCCCGGGACGACGAGGGTACCGATCAGTAGGCCGTCGTAGGCCACGGGCCGCCGGAACACAGCGGGCCCCGGGTCCTGGTGATGGGGCGCGGCAAGGCAAGGCCCAGCGGTGGGACGAGGCGAGGCCCGGTGGACCGGTCCAATGCGTGCGGGGACATCCTGCGCGGCCGGGGACGGGATTCCTGTCCCCGACGGCGTCGAATGCCCCGCCCGGAAGGACACGCACCCGGTCGCGCGCAATGTCCCCGGCGAGGGCGGGCCGGCAGCAATCCACCTGACCCGCCCTCGCCAGACACCGCGGCCACCGGCCTCAGGACACGACAGCGGCCTGCCTACCCTCGGCGTCCTCGCCCTCAGAATCCTTGCCCCGATCGTCCGAGCAGTCCGTCACCGGTCGGGCGGACTGGCCGGCATCGGCCTCCTCCTGCTCCAGTGCCTGCTCCAGGCCCTCCCCCTCGACGTCGACGACGGGGAGCAGCCGGTCCAGCCACGCCGGCAGCCACCAGGCCTTCTCCCCCAGCGCCGCCATGAGCGCGGGGATGAGGGTCATGCGCACGAGGAAGGCGTCGGCGGCGATCCCGACGGTCAGGCCGAGGGCGATGGGCTTGACGTACACGTTGTCGGTGTGGACGAAGGCCATGAAGACGCCGATCATGATGACGGCCGCCGCCACGACGACCTTCGCGCTGCCCTGGAACCCCGCCTTGACCGCCGCCGCGGCCGCCTCACGGCGAGCCTCGGGCGTCGCGGCAGTCGCGTCGCTGCGCCGTCGGGTCCACTCCTCGCGCATGCGTGAGACGAGGAAGACCTGGTAGTCCATGGCCAGCCCGAACAGGACTCCCATGACGATGACCGGCAGGAAGGAGATGACGGCACCGACCTTGGAGACGGCCAGGAGGTCGGCCGCCCAGCCCCAGCCGAAGACGGCGCCCACGGCCCCCATGCCCGCACCCAGTGACAGCAGGTACCCGAGGGTCGCGGTCACGGGAACGGCGACGGAGCGGAAGACCACCATGAGGAGGATGAGCGAGAGGCCCACCACCACGATGCCGAAGGGGATGAGGGCGGCGTTGAGCTCCTCGGCGACGTCGATCGCGACGGCGGTCTGGCCGGTGACCATGACGTTAGTGAGTCCGTAGCGGCTCTCGTAATCACCGGCGTGGGAGCGGATGTTGCGCACGAGCTCCATCGTGGAGGGGTCGGTCTGCGACTTCTCGGGGCGGAGCTGGACGAAGGCGAGCGTCCCGTCCTCGTTGGGGGTAGCCAGGGAGACTCCCTCGACGCCGTCGAGCTGGGAGAGGTCGTGGGCCAGGCCCTGGACCGCGGCGACCGAACCGGAGGGCTGAGAGACGTCGGCGATCACGACGATCGGGGAGTTGTAGCCCTCGCCGTAGGCCGCGGCGACGGCGTCGTAGGTCTCGCGCTGCTGCGTCCCCTTCTCGGCGAAGCCGTTGTCGGTCAGGGCCAGGCGCAGGCCGCTGGCGGGGACGGCGCACAGTCCCAGGAGGACGACGACGGCGCCGATAGTCACCCACGGGCGGCGGGTCACCGTGCGCACCCAGCGGGACGCCGGCCTCCGGTCCGCGTCCGCACCGACGTCGGCGGCCTTGCGGCGGCGCGGGAGCAGGCGCTGACCGAGGAGGCCGATGAGTGCGGGGACGACCGTCAGGGCCACGAGCACGGCCACCGCCACGACCGCCGCCGAGGCCAGGCCCATCGTGGTCAGGAACCTGATGCCGGCCACGCTCAAACCGCACAGGGCCACGATGACCGTGGTGCCGGCGAAGACGACGGCCCCTCCGGAGGTGGCGGTGGCCCGCCCGGCGGCCTCGGCCGGATCGACGCCGTCGGCGAGGTACTCGCGCGCCCGCGAGACGATGAACAGGGCGTAGTCGATGCTGACCGCCAGTCCGATCATGACGGCCAGGACCGGGGTGGTGGAGTTGATGTCGGTGATGCTCGCCGTCGCGAGGATGCCGAGCATGCCGACGCCCACGCCGACGGCGGCGGCGACGAGCGGGGTACCCGCGGCTGCGAGGGAGCCGAAGGTGATGAGCAGGACGATCGCGGCGATGGCGACGCCGACGAGCTCAACGGCGGAGATACCGATCCCCACCTCCTGGTCGATGTTGCCGCTGCGCTGGACCGTCAGGGACGGGTCCATGGCCTCGGCGCGCTCGGCGAGGGTGTCGAGGTCCTGGGCGACGGTCTTGGCCTTCGGCGTGGTTCCGGTGGTGATGGAGCCGACCGAGGCGTCCGTCTGCACCTGGACGAGCACGTGGGTGCCGTCGGCGGAGACGGTTGACGCGACCCCGGCGGCCTGGTTCCCGAAGGGTGGGGAGACCGTGGCGACGCCGTCGATCTGCGAGGCCCGAAGGGCGAAGGCGTTGACCGCCGGGGCGTGGTTCTCGATGCGGCCGTTGGAGCTGGTGATGAGGACCTGCTCGCTGGTGCCGGCCGCCTGGGGCAGCCGGTCGGAGAGGACCTCCAGGCCCCGCATCGACTCGGTGCCGGAGATGGTGAAGGTGTCGTCGAGCTGGATGCCGGTGGTGGCGACAACGCCGCCGAGGGCAGCGATGAGCAGCGCCCAGGCGGCGAGGACCCGGGTGGCGTGACGAGCGCACCATCGCCCCAGGGATAAGAGGAAGTTGGACATGGCAGGCCTTCCAGAAGGTACGGAGATGATCGAATTCGATACGAAAACGTACTGGATACAGTCATGTATTGAAACCCGGGACGTTGTGACTCCTCACACCCCCACGGCGCCGGTAAGGTGGGCGGTCTCATGACACCGAGCACCGACCCGCCCGCCGCTGAGCGCACGCTGCGCAAGCGGGAGAACACCCGCGCCCGCCTCATCGAGGCGGCTGCGGACATCGTCGCTTCCAAGGGCATCGCCAGCACTCGCATTGACGACGTCGTCAAGCAGGCCGGCTTCACCCGGGGCGCCTTCTACTCCAACTACTCCTCGCTCCAGGACATCCTCACCGAGGCCATCGTCACGCGCTCCAACACCTTGCTGTCACGGGTCACGCAGGCCATCGACTCCTTCGAAGGCGCCCCCACGATGGACTCGCTCATGGAGCTGCTCGAGGCCATCCGCCCCGAGGCTCGCACCATCTACCTGCTGACCACGGAGTACTCCCTCTTCCAACTGCGCAACCCCGACAGCCCGACGATCCCCGGCACGGCGCGCGCCGATTTCACCGCCAGACTGTCCGGGACGGTCGAGAAGGTTCTCGCCCGCATGGGGCGCCGCCCCACCGTCCCCACGGCGAGCCTGGCCGATATCGTCAGCCTGCTCTTCATGGACTCGATCGCCGCGAACATCGACTGTGGCAGGCTGCGCGACCTCATCGAGGCGGTCATCATCGGGCTGAGCACGCCGACGCAAGCCGGCGACGCCTGACGTCGCCCCGCACCAGAGCTTGCCTCCTGACGAAGCGACGGATTCCACCCCGACAGAAGGCCACCGCCCCACCGACCCCCACTGCACGCTCTCTACAGCGCCTCGACAGAGCTGCCGTGCGGCGAATCTGTCCAGATGGGACGACTTTGAATCACGGCAGCCGCACCGCGGTTGGCAAAAGCCCAGGTCATCGCCCTGTTACTTCCTGATAGTGGCTGCGATCAACCGCCAAAGCCGTCCCATCTGGACACTTTCAGGGCTCGGCCGCCCCTGTAGGCTCGGCGTGTGAGTCGCACCTGTGCCGCGCCCGTCATCGTCTCCTGCGCCATGGCCGAGGAGGTTCAGCCCTTCTTGGACACCCTGCCCGAACGCGCGGCGGCCCAGGCCCCGACCCTGCCGGGGGCCGCACGCGCCTGGTCCCTCCAGCTTCCCGGCGACGAGCACGAACTCATCGTGGTGCGCAGCGGCATCGGGCTCGTGGCGGCCGCGAGCGCGCTGGCGACGGCCCTGGCCCGGGTCCGTCCCAGCGCCGTCATCTCGGCGGGAACCACCGGCGGGCTCGGCCGGCAGGTCGAGGTCGGCGACGTGTGTGCCTCGGCGAGCCTGGCCTACACCGATGCCGACGCCACCGCCTTCGGCTATGCCCGCGGCCAGACCCCGGGCCAGCCGGAGACCTTCGCTGGCGACCCGGCTTTGCTGGAGCGCCTGGAGCAGGTGGGCCAGGAGGCCCTGCGCGGCGCCACGGCGTCGTCGGGCTCGGCGCGGCTGCGTGTCGGTCAGATGCTGGCCGGCAACTCCTTCGTGACGGCCGCGAACGTGGCCGACACCCGCGAGGTCTTCCCCACGGCGCTGAGCACGGACATGGAGTCGACGGCGCTGGCGCAGGTGGCGGCGGGCGCTGGCATCCCCTTCGTCTCGGTGCGCGGCGTGTCAGACCTGTGCGGCCCCGAGGCGGGCCAGGACTTCCACATCGCCGCCGAGGAGGCTGCCGCCCGCAGCGCCGCGGTCGTCCTGGCTCTGCTCGGATGAGTCGCCGACACCCCGCGCCTCACCGACTTTTTCTTCATAGATCGACCTTTTCTTCAGAAACGACCCGGAGCCGCGTCGTTTATGAAGTTTTGGTCGGTTTGCCGGGCGCCGCTCAGTCGGCCTGACGCAAGCGCGCCTCACCGGCACGAGTCGCACCTCGCCATGAGGGCCGACGACGACGTCGGGCGGACACGAGCCGGCACTCCGGGCGGGTCGGCAGCGAGGGCGCCCTCCGCATCAGTTGATTGTTGGCTAGGCTCGGCATATGACTGCTGCACTGGGACGCCTTGTCGTGGAGGGATTCAGGTCGATCCGGCACCTCGAGCTGGACCTGACCACCGACGTCACCGTGCTCATCGGCGCCAACGGCTCCGGCAAATCGAACCTGGTGAGCGCCCTAGAGCTGGTCTCACGGGTCGTTGACAACACAGCGACCGACCGGCTGACAAGGCAAGCGGGTGTCGCCCGCCAGTATTTCGACGGTCCGTCCGGATCGGTGGATTCGATCCTGATCGAGCTCACTCAGGAGAAGTCAAGCAACAACGACCTCTCACTGACATATAGAACGCGCATCGAGAACGACATCAACGATCATCCACTGTACACGGAGGAACTGGCATTCCAAGACAGCAGTGGTAATCCTCGGCTTTTCTGGCAAGAGTTCGGGCCCTCCCAACGCAGTGAGCTCCAGCGAATCGCCTGCAACCCAGCACATGAACTTTATGGGGCAGTAGAGTCGTTCATCCCCCTTGTCTCGAGTTGCCGCGTTTTCCACTTCGATGATGTCAGTGCAAATGCCCCTGTCAAAGGTTTCTCGACCGTGGGCGACGACGTCTACCTGCGCTCGGACGCGGAGAACATCGCCGCTTACCTCTTCAAGGTGCGCAACGATCACCCCAGGCACTATCAGCGCATCGTCTCGGCGGTCCGCCATGTCACGCCGTTCTTCGACGACTTCGTGCTCGTCCCGGATCCCTCGGAGCGGATTCGGCTGCGCTGGAAGCAGCGCGGGCTGGACCGCACCTTCCTGGCTCATGAGGCCAGTGACGGCACCTTGCGGTTCATCTGCCTGGCCACGCTGCTGCTGGGACCGGACCTGCCAGCCACCGTCGTGTTGGACGAGCCTGAGCTGGGGCTCCACCCGGCCGCGATCGGCCTGCTCGCGGAGATGACGCATATCGCGGGCAGGAACGGGCACAAGGTCATCCTGGCCACCCAGTCGGTGCCGCTGCTGTCCCACTTCGCCCTGGAGGAGGTCGTGGTCCTGGAGCGGGTCGACGGCGCCACCCAGGCCACTCGCCCCGACCGCGCGGCCCTGGAGGGTTTCCTGGAGGACTACTCCACCGGCTCGCTGTGGGAGATGAATCTCCTGGGTGGGCGCCCGGCGCGTGAGGGACGGGCCTGATGAGGCAGGTCGTCATCCTCGTGGAGGGACAGACCGAGGAAACGCTGGTCAACGAGGTCCTGGGCCCTGCGGCCTCGATGCGCGGAACGTACGTGACGCCGGTCGTCGTCACGACCTCGGCAACCCCCACTGGCGCCCATCACGGCGGCGGCCACTGGAAGCACTACCACGCCAAGCTCCAGGCTCTTCTCAAGGCGTCTCACTATGAGCGAGTAGGCCTTCTCCTCGACTACTACCAGTACCCCAAGGGCGCACCCGGGCGAGAGGTGACGACGCCTTCCGAGAGTCTCGACAGCGCCGGCCGGCAGTCGGCACTCATGGCTGCTCTGCGCGCCGAGTACCCGGACCCGCGCTTCCGTCCGCTCGTCGTCCTCCATGAGATCGAGGCCCTCGTCCTGGCGGCGGTCGACGCCGGGCAGGGGGACGAGCTGCTCCCCCAGCAGGGACTCGCTGAGCTGCGGCAGGCCATCAGCCGAGCGGGCGGCCCCGAGCGGGTCAACCACGGCCCCAGCACCGCCCCGTCCAAGCGCCTGGAGGCGGCCGACCCCGGCTACATGAAAACTGTCACCGGACCTCTGCTCGTCAGCGAGGCCGGGCTTCCCGCGATCCTGGAGCGCTGCCCCACCTTCAAGGACTGGTGGGACGACCTCCTGGCCTGACCGGCCGCTCCGCCCCCGCGCCCGGCGTCGCCGCACTCACCGGCGCGAGTCGGGCTGCGGCGTGAAGGCCGACGTCGGGCAGCTGGCGCCCCACTCATTCATCGCATCGAGCACGGGCCTCAGGCTCCTGCCGAGGTCGGTGAGCTCGTAGACAACGCGGAGCGGCACCTCGGGGTAGGCGTGCCGGGTGACGATCCCGCGCGACTCGAACATCCGCAGCCGGCTGGTCAGCGTGTGCGCGCTGATCCCCGGCAGGGCGTCGCGCAGCTCCCCGAAGCGCTGCGGGCCGTGCATGAGCTCACGCACGATGAGCGTCGCCCAGGGCCCGTCGAACAGCAGCAGGAACCTCGCCACCCCACACTCGGGAAGATCGACCTCACTCACGACATCGAATCTACCCCAATAGTGCAGTTGACGTAACTAGTGCATCGTATGCACTAATGGCGCCATGGCTGACATCGTTCATGGCGCCACGGGCGCCCAAGGCTCTCCCGTCCTGTCCGCTCTGATCGCCGCCGGGCACACCGCCATCGCTGCGGTCCGCCGTCCTGAAGCGGTCCCCGCCGACATCGCCGCCCGGCAGGTCGACCTGGCCTCGGCGGGCTCCCTCACCTCGACCTATGAGGGCGCCGACGGCCTCTTCATCCACCTGCCCATGGGTGCACCCGAGGCGGCGGCCGCCCAGGCCCGGGCTGTCGTCGAGGCGGTCACCCGGGCCCGCCCCGGCCGCGTCGTCATCTCCACCAGCGGGCAGATCGTCGACCAGCCGGGATCGCCGCTGCAGGCGCCCGCGGACAGCCCCATCATGACGCTCATCGACGGCGTGACCGGCAGCGGCATCCCCACGGCCGTGGTTGCTCCGCGCCTCTACCTGGAGAACCTTCTCCTGCCGGTCGTCCTGGGCCCCGTGCGCGAGGAGGGCGTGCTGCGCTACCCGCTCCCGGCGTCGTTCCCGGTCTCCTGGAGCTCGCACTTGGATGTGGCCGAGGTCGTCGCCCGCCTGCTCACGGATGCCTCCCCCACCACGGGCACGGTCGGCGTCGGTCACCTGCCCGGACTGACGGGAGCGGATCTGGCCGCGGCCTTCTCCAGCCGCCTGGGCCGCGAGGTCCGTTTCGAGGGCATCACGCCCGAGGCCTTCGGTGAGCTCATCACGCCGCTCTTCGGGCCGGCCGCGGCGCCGGTCGTCGAGCTCTACCGGGCCCTCAACGCACAGGACGGCAACACCATCGCCGAGGACAGCAGCGCCCAGGAGCTGCTGGGGCTCCGGCCGCGCTCGATCGGGCAGTGGTTGGAGGACCTGGCAGTCTCGTAGCCGTAATCACCGACTTTTTCTTCATAGATCGACCTTTTCTTCATAAACGACCCGGAGCCGCGTCGTTTATGAAGATTTTGTCGGTTTGTCGGGCGCCGCTCCAAGCGTTCTTGCCTTCGAGCGCACTCGAAGCTCTACGGTCTCAGGCATGACCAGCACGATCGCCCCAAGCAGCGAGCCCGACGACGCCCGGCTCCGCGAGGTGCTCCGGCTCGCCTCCGTCCCACGCAGCGACGACATCGGACCGGCGGCCGGGCCCGGTGCGGCCGGATGGGACATCGCAACCACCGCCGAGCGCCTGGGGGTGAGCGCCCACACTCTGCGCTACTACGAGCGAATCGGGCTCGTGCGGGTCGGGCGCGACGCCTCCGGGTACCGCCGCTACGACGCCGCGGCCGTGCGGCGCCTGGTCTTTCTTACCCGGATGCGTACCTCGGGCATGACGATCAGCGACCTGCAGCGCTATGTCGACATGGTCGAGGCCGGTCGGGACACGGTACCCGAGCGCCTGGCCATGCTCACCGAGCACCGCAGTGTCCTGCGCACCCGAATCGATGAGCTCCAGCTGGCGCTGTCCGCCACCGACTACAAGATCGCCGCCTACACGCGGGAGCTGCAGGAGCAGGCCACCACACACGACATCGACACCTTCGACACTGACAAGGAGAACCCCTCATGACCGCTGAGACCACTTACCCCCAGCACGACGTCAACAGCCCCGAGAACCTGGCCCGGCGCGAGCGCGGCCTGGAGGTCGCCCGCTCGGTCGACGGCGAGGCCGCCCGGGCCGTCATCGACTCCCTGGCGGACATCAGTCCGGCGCTCGGCCACCACATCGCGGCCTTCGGCTTCGGGGACGTCTACGCCCGCCCCGGCCTGAACCCGCGCAGCCGCCAGCTCGTCACAATCGGCGTGCTCACAGCCCTGGGTGGCTGCGAGCCGCAGCTGAGGATCCACATCGGCGCTGCGCTCAACGTGGGGCTGACCCGCGAGGAGATCGTCGAGGCGATCCTGCACGCCTCGGTCTACGCCGGCTTCCCGCGAGCGCTCAACGCCACTTTCGTAGCCCGCGAGGTCTTCGCCGAGCGCGACGCCGCCAACTGATCGTCCGCATCGGCCCGTATCGCGCGGCCTCAGCAGGTCGCGACAGAGGCGTACGTGTCCAAATCTGTGACAAAGAGGTCCAAGCACCTTTTACTGAGCAGCAGGAACCGCAGGACCATGCGGTTTCATCTGGCACGCTCAGCGCCTGCCCCCGCCTTTGTCACAGATTTGGACACCGTTACGTTCCTCGGCGCCAGATCGACAGCCGATTACGTCACCAGCACTCCGCACCATCATCGCGACCCGATGCACGCGCCTACAGCGCCACGAGGACCTGAACCATGACGATCTTGACGACGATAGCCAGGGCGAACAGGGTCGCGTAGCCGGCCTCAATGCGCTCGTCATCGCGTTTGGACAGGGCGAAGGCGAGGATCGCGGGCTGCCCGACGAGCCCGGCCAGGCCGCCGGCGGCGCGCTGCGCGGACACCCCGGCCCACCGCGCCCCGGCCAGCAGGATGATCGCGTTGACCGCCACGATGAGCGCGGCGAGCACCCCCACCTTGAGCCCCGTCATCGAGAAGGCCGAGGCCGCGAAGTCCGGCCCCGAGGCCAGCCCGATCGCGGCCAGGAAGAACAGCAGTCCCAGCTGGCGGATGGTGGAGTTGGCGGCATGCGGCAGCCCCCACACGAAGGGCCCGGTGCGCCCCACCCACCCCAGGACCATGCCGACGACGAGCGGCCCGGCCGCCACCCCGAGCCGCAGGGTGATGCCACCGGGCAGCGGGATCGCCACCAGCCCCAGGAGCACGCCGAGCGCCATGCCTGCCCCGACGGAGAAGGCATCGATCTGGGCGATGGAGCGCTCGGAGTCGCCGAACCAGTCGGCGGCCTTCTCCAGCTCGTCACTGGGGACGACCGCCAGCACCCGGTCGCCGAGCTCCAGGACGAGGTCCTCACGGGCCAGCAGGTCCAGGTCCCCGCGCTTGACGCGGGTGATGACTCCCTGGAAGCGCCCGGGCATGTCCACCTCGGCGATGGTGCGCCCGGCCACCCGCGTCGAGGAGACGGTCAGGCGCCGAAAGTCGACGACGGTGCGGTCCTTGGCCAGGCACTTGTTGAGCCCGGTGCCCAGGTCGTGCACGGCGGACTCGACGGCGGACGGCGCCCCGACGATGACGACCTTGTCCCCGGGCAGCAGCTCCTCACCGGGGGCCACGACCCGGGTCTCGCCGTCGCGCTCCAGGTAGGAGATGCGGATGCTGCCCTCCTTGAAGGCCTTCATCTCGCCGAGGGCCACCCGCTGGAGGAGGTAGACGCTGGTGGCGGTGATGCCGTCGGCGCTGGCGGGCCACGGGTCGCGCCGCCCGGGCCAGGTGCGCCCCACGACCCCGGCCACGATGAGGATGGCGACAGCGACACCCACGGGGTAGGCCAGGGCGTAGCCGACGGCGGGCTCCTGGGTGCCGGCCGCCTCGATGGCGGCGTCGAGCACCGGCGAGGTCAGGGCCCCCGCGTAGGCGCCGGAGTCCATGGCGGGGCTCACGCCGGCCAGGTGGGAGTAGAGGCCGCCCGCCGCGCCGGCGATCACGAGCGCGACGACGCACATGGCCATGAGCGGCAGCTGTCTGCGCAGGTCGCGGAAGAAGGTGTTGCCGGCGGCCAGGCCCACGGTGTAGCAGAACAGGGCCAGGCCGAGGCTGCGCAGCAGGGTGAGGTTCGCGCCGAGCCGGGGGTCGAGGGCGCCTACCGCGAGGCCCACGAAGAGCGCCCCGGCGGCGCCGAAGCGGATCGGCCCCAGCGGGATCTGCCCTGCTGCAGTCCCCAGGCCGATGACGAGGAAGACGGTGAGGATCGGCGCCTGCGCGAGGACGTCGAGGACGGGATGGAGCACGGACACGACGCCAGGGTATCCGTATGCCTCGAAGGCCCCGAACCGCGCACCACCGGTTCCCGGCCCAGGCTCGGCAGCGTCATGCGCGACGCCGCGAAGCGGCCACCGGAAGCACTGTTCAATGAGTGGGATAAATGGTGCTGATATCAAGGCCGAGATGCGAACGCCCCGCCGCCGGACTCGCTATTGCTTCCCTTCTGCGAGCGGGAGGAATACCCTGGACGAGTCACCGAGGACGATGACCTCGTACCTTTTCTCGACGACGAGAGCGGAATCCCGATGCCCCAGAAAGAAGCCTCTCTGCCCACCTACTCACCGCAGGAGGAGAAGCGGATCATCCGCAACGCCGCCGGCGTCCCCGTCGGCATACGTCCTGACAATCGATGGACACCCGCGCGGATCGCCGCCTGGGTGGCCATCACCGCCCTGGGCGTCCTGGGGTGGTGGATGCTGGCGATTGTGCGCGGCGAGCACGTCAACACCATCTGGTTCGTGGTCACCGCCGTGTGCACCTACGCGATCGGATACCGCTTCTACGCCCTCTACATCCAGCGGCGCATCATGCGCCCCGACGACACCAACGCCACCCCGGCCGAGCGCATCAACAACGGGCGCGACTTCGACCCCACCCACCGTGTCGTCCTCTACGGCCACCACTTCGCGGCGATCGCCGGCGCCGGCCCGCTGGTCGGCCCGGTCCTGGCCGCCCAGATGGGATACCTACCCGGCACCCTGTGGATCATCATCGGCGTGCTCGTGGCCGGCGCCGTCCAAGACATGCTCGTCCTGTTCTTCTCCATGCGCCGCGGCGGCCGCTCCCTGGGCCAGATGGCCACTGACGAGATCGGCAAGGTCGGCGGCATCGTGGCCACCGTCGTCGTCTTCGTCATGCTCATGATCGTCCTGGCGGTCCTGGCCATGGTCTGCGTCAACGCCCTGGCCGCCTCCCCCTGGGGCGTCTTCTCGGTGGGCATGACGATCCCGATCGCCATCGCGATGGGCCTGTGGCTGCGCTTCGTCCAGCCCGGCAAGATCACGCAGGTCTCCTTCGTCGGCTTCGGCCTGCTCATCGCCGTCATCATCGGCGGGCGCTGGGTGGCCGAGTCCTCCTTCGGCCGCTACCTGCACCTGTCCCCCACCACCCTGGTGTGGGCCATGATCATCTACGGCTTCCTAGCCGCGGTCCTGCCGGTGTGGGTCCTGCTCACCCCGCGCGACTACCTGTCGACCTTCATGAAGGTCGGCACCATCACGATCCTGGCCCTGGGCATCATCATCGTGCGCCCCTTGGTGGAGATGTCCGCCGTCACCGAATTCGCCTTCAACACCGCGGGCCCCGTCTTCGCCGGCACCCTGTTCCCCTTCCTGTTCATCACCATCGCCTGCGGTGCCCTGTCCGGCATGCACGCCATGGTCTCCTCGGGAACCAGCCCCAAGATGGTGGAGAAGGAGACCCAGGTCCGCATGATCGGCTACGGCGGCATGCTCATGGAGTCCTTCGTGGCCATCATGGCGCTGGCGGCCGCGGTCTCCCTGAGCCCGGGCATCTACTTCTCCATGAACACCTCGACGGCGACCATGAACAAGCTCGCCGGCCCCGAGACGGTGGCCGCGGCCCCCTGCAAGACCACCAACGACCCCGAGCACCACTGCGAAAAGCTCGCCGAGGCCGCCGTCGCCAAGCTCGGCGTCACCGACGCCCAGGGCCGCAAGCCCACCCCCGAGTGGGACTCCTGGGACGATCAGGGCAACCCCAAGACCTACACGGGCGCTGAGGCCCTGGAGCGCCTGGCCAGCGACGTCGGCGAACCCAACGTCGTCTCGCGCACCGGCGGCGCCCCCACCCTGTCGGTGGGTATCGCCCACATCCTCCACCAAATCGGCGGAGGCCGGGCCATGATGGGCTTCTGGTACCACTTCGCCATCATGTTCGAGGCCCTGTTCATCCTCTCGGCCGTCGACGCCGTCACCCGCGTGGCCCGCTTCCAGCTCTCCGACGCGCTGGGCAACGCCTTCCCCAAGTTCAAGGACCCCTCCTGGCACGTGGGCGCCTGGGGGACCACGGCAGTCGTCGTCGCCTCCTGGGGTGCACTACTCCTCATGGGCGTGACCGACCCGCGCGGCGGCATCCAGACGCTCTATCCGCTGTTCGGTATCGCCAACCAGCTCATCGCGGCCGTGGCCCTGCTGGTGGTCACCGTCATGGTGGTGCGCAAGGGCTACACGAAGTGGGTGTGGATCCCCGCGATCCCGCTGGTCTTCGACACCGCCGTCACCTTCACGGCCTCGTGGCAGAAGATCTTCTCCACCGACCCGCTCGTGGGCTACTTCCAGCAGCATCGTGAGGCCGTGGCCAAGCTGGGCACGCTCACCGACCCGGGCAAGGTCGAGGAGACCCGGGCCATCGTGCGCAACACGATGATCCAGGGGACGCTGTCGGTCGTCTTCCTGGTCATGGTGGCCTTCGTCATGGTCTGTGCCCTCATCCGCATCGTCCAGACGATCCGCAACGGGGACACGACGACGTCGGAGGACCCGTACCAGGAGTCCAACTTCTACGCGCCCGAGACGATGATCGCCTCCTCCCTCATGAAGAAGGTCTCCCGGGAGTACGAGCAGGTGGGCGACCCGGCCCTCATCCCGCACAAGGCCCACGCGGAGAAGTCATGACACCTCCTCCTTCGACGCCGCAGCCGGCGGATCGGGTGAGCGCCCGACGTCGGGTCCGCCAGGTCCTGAGCCGGGCCCGCACCCTGTGGCGGGACATGACCGGGGAGTCCGCCTATGACCGTTACCTGGAGCGCTACGCCCGCGAGCACGCACAGTGCCCCCACGGGCACGGGGGCGCCCAGGAGCCAGGGCACGGCTCTGGGCACGGCCCCATGAGCGAGCGCGAGTTCTGGCGCGCCCGGGCCAAGCAGGCCGAGACGGAGATCAACGCCAGCTGCTGCTGAGCCGGGACACGCTCTGCGCTCTGTTGTGCTCTGATCGTTACCGCCCGCCTTCCGGGATTCCCGGACGGCGGGCGGTAGCGTCGTGAGCGTGCCTGCCCCGCAGCCCGCGCCCGACGCACTGACGTCCGCCGACTCCCCCGACACCTCCCGGGGGACGACACCGGCGTCGGCCGGCCGCGCCACGGTCCCGAACCCGCCCAAGCCCCTCCCCCCGAGTACCTCCCCTTACGAGCGGATCGCCCGCGTCGCGGCGGTCATCCTCCTGGCCATTGTCTGCGTGGCGGTCGTGTGGCCCTCCGGGCGCGAGGTCGCCGAGCTCAAGGACGCCGTGGGACCGGCTTTCCTCAGCTCCGAGGGCAAGGACGTCGTCCTCAACCTGGTGATGCTGGCTCCGGCCACCTTCTGCGCGGTCGCGGGCTGGCGGGACATCCCCTGGTGGATGTGGGCGCTGGTGGGCTGCGTGGTCGGGCTGAGCGCCGAGGTGCTTCAGAGCCTCCTGCCGATGCTGGAGCGGCGCCCCTCGCTGGCTAATGTCGGCCAGAACGCCGTCGGCGCCTGGGCCGGGGCCCTGGCCGCCTGGTACCTGCTGCGCCGCCTGCACCCCCGGCCCGCCTCCGCCTGACTCCCCTGTCATCACTGGAACGACGCCGCACCGCCACGCACGGACTGCGTTGACTCAAGGGGGACGTCAGGCACCATGCGCGCACTGCACGAGGGTGGGGTGCTACTGAAAGAGGGTCGGGGGTACTTCGGGTAGGTGGGGCCCTCGTGCAGTATGCACAACCCTCGGCCAGTAGATCCCGACCCTCGTGGAGTAGGCCGACCCGCACTGCAGACCGGGCACGGAGACCCCGAGACGGCGAAAGACCCGGACCATGTGGCCCGGGCCTTTCGATTCTGTGCGCGGGGGGGGACTCGAACCCCCATGATCGTAAGATCACACGGACCTGAACCGTGCGCGTCTACCAATTCCGCCACTCGCGCGAGAAGCGAGCATGAGACTAGCCTGCCATCCCGGCCCGCGTCCAATCCTCACCGTCATATCCGGCCGTGAGACCGCTCACGACACAATTACCTCACACAGAGGGGGCCGTCTTCCCTGCGATGGCTTCGCTACCGTTACGATGGGAACGGTATCGACCTGCACGCAGGTCCGTGCAGGCCCATAGCGAGGCGGGACAGTCCCGTCTCCCGGCTCCATCCCGGGGGCCGCCACACCAAATTTGGGGGAGGTACTGTCCATGGGATTCCTGGACAAGTTCGAGAAGGGCGTCGAGAACGTCACGAACCGCGCCATGTCCCGTTTCTCGGACGACATCGAGCCCATCGAGATCGCTTCGAAGCTCCGCGAGACCATGGACAAGCGCGCCGCGTCCTTCGCCCGCGACCGCTCCGTGGTTCCCAACATCTTCCGCATCCACCTCACCCCGCCGAGCATCGAGCGCATCACCGCCTGGGGCCAGGACGAGATGGTGCGTCAGATGGAGGAGGTCGCCACCTCACACGCCGCGGACCAGGGCTACTCCTTCGTCGGCCCGGTCGAGGTCTCCTTCCTCGTCAACAACAACCCCAACGCCCCGGCGATCGAGATCGAGTCCTCCACGCGGCGCGGCGCCGCCGCCCCGGCCGCCGCCGCCACCGCCACCCCGGCGCACCCGATCGTCGACATTAACGGCCAGCGCTACCTGCTCACCGGGCCGGTCACCGTCATCGGGCGCGGCTCGGAGGCAGACATCATCGTCGACGACTCCGGCGTCTCCCGCCGTCACCTGGAGATCCGCCTGACGCACGGCAACGCCATCGCCAGCGACCTAGGCTCCACCAACGGAACCTTCGTCGAGGGCCAGCGGGTTGACGCCGTCACGCTCGTGGACGGCAACACTCTCACCATCGGCCGCACCCAGATCCTGTTCTGGGATGGCACCCAGAACAGCGGAGTCAACGGTTGAGCGCACTCGCCTTCACGATCCTGCGGCTGGGCTACCTGGTCCTGCTGTGGTTCTTCCTGTACCTCATCGTGCGCGTCATGCGCCGCGATATGGCCGACTCCCCCGTCGCCGGCCCGTCACGTCGACGCTCCATGGGCGGCTCCGAGCAGCCCTCGGGCCCTCCCCCCAGGGGACGACGCCGCAGCGCCACCCGCCTGGTCATCACCGAGGGCCCCCTGGCCGGATCGACCGTGCCCCTGAGCCCCTCGTCGATCATCATCGGCCGCTCGCCTTCCTGCACCCTGGTCCTCGATGACTCCTACGCCTCATCGCGCCACGCCCGCGTCTTCCCCAAGGACGGCACCTGGTGGCTGGAGGACCTCGGATCCACCAACGGAACCATGATGGACGGCCGCCCCGTGCACGGCGCCGTGGAGCTCCCCATGAACATTCCTGTCAGAATCGGCCAAACGACGCTGGAGCTGCGCTCATGACCATCTCCCTGCGCTTCGCCGCACGCTCCGACGTCGGCCTGGTCCGCCAGTCCAACCAGGACTCGGGCTACGCCGGCCCCCACCTGTGCCTCCTGTGCGACGGGATGGGCGGGCCTGCGGGCGGAGACATCGCCTCGGCGGTCGCCGTCGAGCACCTCATGCCCCTGGACGCCGACTCCCACCAGGCCGGCGAGCTGCTGGGCCTCATGCGCGACGCCGTCCAGGCCGCCCACACCGAGCTCGTCACCCTGTCCTCGCAGGACCCTGACCTCGCCGGGCTGGGCACCACCTGCATCGGCGTCATGCGCAGCGGCAACAAGCTCGCCATGGTCCACGTGGGCGACTCGCGCGCCTACATGCTGCGCGACGGCACCCTCACCCAGGTCACCACCGACCACACCTTCGTGGAGTACCTCGTGGAGACCGGGCGCCTCACTCGGGACCAGGCCCGCCAGCACCCACAGCGCTCGGTCCTCCTGCGCGTCCTGGGGGACACCGAGGGCGAGGTGCAGCTCGACGAGTCGATCCGCGAGGCCGTTCCCGGCGACCGCTGGCTGCTGTGCTCCGATGGTCTGAGCGGCCCGGTGACCGCTGAGACCATCGGCGAGGTCCTGGCCGGCGTCGCCGACCCCGGTCAGGCCGCCGACCAGCTCATCGACCTGGCCCTGCGCGCCGGCGGACCGGACAACGTCACCGCCGTCGTCTTCGACGTCGTCAAGGACGACCCCGAGCCCCAGACCGTCCCGCAGGTGGTGGGCAGCGCCGCCACCGAGCGCCTGGCCCAGGAGCGTGCCGCCGCCGCCCACCGCGCGGGCGACGGGCAGGCCGAGGACAAGGAGACCGAGGCCGCCAGCCCCGCCGCCAAGGCCGCGGCCCTCATGGCCACCCTGGAGGACAAGCCCGAGGCCGCCTCCACCAAGGAGTCCTCCGAGGTCAACGAGGCCATCGCCGCCGAGGCCGCCACCCAGGAGAAGGCCCGACGCCGCCACCGCCGTCGGGTCCTCGTGGGCAGCCTCGTCCTGCTGGCCACGCTGGTCGGCGCCAGCGCCCTGTTCTACCGCTGGACCCAGACCCGCTACTACGTCTCCACCAACGACGGCAAGGTCGCCATCTACCAGGGGATCCCCCAGTCCATCGGCCCCCTCAAGCTGAGCCACTCGGTCAAGACCTACGACGACCTGCCGGTGAGCAACCTCGATCACAACATCCGCGAGCGCCTGGACGCCACCGTCACCCAGTCGTCCATGAACGACGCGGAGACCTACGTGGACAAGACGGTCCGCTCCTACCGCAAGCAGGCCCCCGCCCCGCAGGGCACCTCGAACCCCACGGCCAAGCCCTCCTCCACCCCGTCGCCTGCCCCTGCCACACCGACCCAGCCCGCGAAACCCGGGCAGGAGGGGTGAGATGACTGCTGCTCCCAGCCCCCTGGGCGCCCCCGCGGGCGTCGCGACCATCCAGCCCGCCGGCGTCGCGAAGTACCCGGGACGGTGGGCGGAGGCCGCGCTGCTCGGCGTCGCCCTGGTCCTGGGGCTGGGCGGCTTCGTACTCACCGCCCTCAACCGCACCGGCTCCTCCCCTGCGCAGACCGTGGGCGTGGCCATCGCCTTCCTCGTCCTGACCGTCCTCATGCACCTGTGTGTGCGCTACGCCGCCCCGTGGGCCGATCCGGTCCTCCTGCCGACGGCGGTGGCGCTCAACGGGATCGGCCTGGCCATGATCCGGCGCCTGGACCTGGCCTATGAGGCCAACGAGCAGTGGCAGTTCTACGTGGGCTCCAAGCAGCTGGTCTGGACGCTGCTGGGCGTCATCCTCTTCGCCGTCACGCTCCTCCTGCTGCGCGACTACCGGCGTCTGAGGCGCTGGGACCGTTGGGCCATGTGGTCCGGCCTGGTCTTCCTCGTCCTGCCCTTCATCCCGGGGATCGGCCAGAGCATCAACGGCGCCCGCATCTGGATCCGGATCGGCCCGATGAGCTTCCAGCCGGCCGAGCTGTCCAAGGTGCTGCTGGCGGTCTTCTTCGCCTCCTACCTCGTGGCCAACCGGGACAACCTGGCCCTGGCGGGCCGCAAGGTCCTGTGGATGAGCCTGCCGCGCGCCCGGCACCTGGGCCCCCTGTTCATCGTGTGGGTCGTGAGCATCTGCGTCCTGGTCCTTCAGAAGGACCTGGGCTCCTCGGTGCTGCTGTTCGGCCTGTTCGTCGTCGTCCTGTACGTGGCCACTGACCGGCCCTCCTGGCTGCTCATCGGCGGCGCGCTCTTCCTTCCGGCGGCCTGGTTCGCGGCGACGCACCTCCACCACGTCCAGCAGCGCATCAGCGGCTGGCTCCACGCCACCGACGACGCCGTGTACAACGCCGCCGGCGGTTCCTGGCAGCTGCTGACGGGCATGTTCGGGATGTCCTCGGGCGGGCTCATGGGCGCCGGCTGGGGCAAGGGCTCACCGACCCTGGTCACCTTCGCCAACTCCGACTTCATCTTCGCCTCACTGGGTGAGGAGCTGGGTCTGACCGGCACACTCGTCATCCTCGTGCTCTACCTCGTGCTCATCCAGCGGGGCCTGCGCACCGCCATGTTGCTGCGCGACGGCTTCGGCAAGCTCCTGGCCGTGGGCTTGTCCTTCGCCGTCGCCCTGCAGATCTTCGTGGTCATCGGTGGTGTCACCCGGCTCATCCCGCTGACGGGACTGACCCTGCCCTTCCTGGCCTACGGCGGCTCCTCACTCATCGCCAACTGGGTCATCCTGGCTCTGCTGCTGCGCCTGTCCGACGCCGCTCGGCGGCCGGCCACCCATGCGCCGCGGATCATTGACACGGCCGAGCTGCCGCTCTCCCTGCGCCGCCGGGTCCAGGACGCCGGAGCCGAGGAGTCGATGGCCGAGGCCGGCAGCGATGCACCCGCCGAAGGCGCACCGGCCGACGCCGGGGGCTACGCGTCCCCGCAGGCCGCACCCGGCTTCGGCGACCTGGCGGATGACGCCCGCCCCACCGTTGCCGTCAGTCCGGAGGCGCCGCCTCCGCCGCACACCGCACCGGACGGGGCGACCCTGCGCTCATCGCGGGCCCCGGGCTTCACTGAGGACTCTGACAGGAGGCAGCTGCCATGAACCGACAGATCCGCCAGGTCGCCTTCCTGGTGCTGGTCATGTTCACCACGCTGGCCCTGTCTGTCACGAGCGTCCAGGGCCTGGCCCGTCCCTCCGTGTGGGAGTCGTGGTCGGCCAACGGGGCCCTCAACTCCGACCCGCGCAACCGCCGCACCGTCAGCCGCAACTTCGACACCGAGCGGGGCCCGATCCTCGTGGCCGGTGGCACCACGATCGCCAGCACCCAGAAGTCCGACGACGGCCAGGGCTCCGAGGACTACCAGCGCGTCTACGCCAACGGGCCGCTCTACGCCCCGGTGACCGGGTACTTCTCGCCCGCCTTCGCCTCCATGACCGGCATGGAGAAGGAGGGCAACTCCGTGCTCAACGGGGACGACCCCTCCCTGTTCTCCTCGCGGATCAAGACCCTCATCACCGGTGACTCCCAGCGGGGAGGGGCCGTTGAGCTGACTATCAAGCCCGAGATCCAGCAGGCCGCCTACGACGCCCTGGCCGGGCGCGAGGGCGCCGTCGTCGCTCTGGACCCCAAGACCGGGGCCATCCTCGCCCTGGTCTCCACCCCCTCCTACGACCCCTCGGCCTTCGCGACCCGCAACGGGAACGCCGCCAATGAGGCCAACACGACCCTCAGCCAGGACTCCTCCCGCCCCCTGGACAACCGGGCCATCGCCGGCAACCGCTACCCGCCGGGGTCGACCTTCAAGATCATCACGACGGCGGCGGCGCTGCGCACCGGCAAGATCACCCCGGATCAGGAGGTCGACGCCCCCGACTCCATCACCCTGCCGGGCACCAGCCACTCCCTGGAGAACTACGGCGGGGAGTCCTGCGGCGGTGGTCGGACCAGCTTCTCCCACGCCTTCGCCGAGTCCTGCAACACCCCCTTCGCCCAGCTGGCCATGAACGTCGGTGACGAGGAGCTCTCCAAGGAGGCGAAGAACTGGGGCTTCGACTCCGAGCTGTCCATCCCGCTGAAGGTCACGCCGTCGACCTACCCGGACAACGACTCGCAGGCGCAGACCGCGATGGCGGGCATCGGTCAGGCCTCGGTGCAGGCGACCCCGCTCATGATGGCAATGGTGGCCGCCACCGTGGCCAACAAGGGCGAGCAGATGACCCCCTACCTGGTCTCGCGCACCCTGGACCCCGACCTCAACGAGGTCAGCTCCACCTCCACGAAGGTGGCTCGCACCCCGATCGACTCGGCCACCGCCACCTCCCTGTCCTCCCTCATGCAGGAGGCCGTGGCCACCGGCACGGGCACGAGCGCCCAGGTCTCCGGGGTCCAGGTCGCCGGCAAGACCGGTACCGCCGAGACCGGCTCGGACAACGGCCCCACCACCTGGTTTGTGGGCTTCGCCGGCACCGACATCAACAAGCCTGAGATTGCCCTGGCCGTCGTGCTCGACGGCAATACGGAGACCGAGGACGGCGCCACCGGCGGCACGGTGGCCGGACCCGTCGCCGCCAAGGTCATCGATGCGGCGGTGAACCAGTGAAACCTGTTGCCGGGCTCCAGCTCCAGGGCCGCTACGAGCTGGTCGAGCAGATCGCTCTGGGCGGCATGGGCCAGGTGTGGCGAGCCACCGACCTGCGTTCGGGCCGGGCGGTGGCCGCCAAGATCCTGCGCCCCGAGCTGACCGGCGACGAGATCTTCCTGTCCCGCCTGCGCGCAGAGGCCAAGAACTCGAAGGGCCTGCGCCACCCGAACCTCGCCGTCGTCCTGGACTCCGGGGAGAAGGACGGCACCGGCTGGCTCATCATGGAGCTCGTCCAGGGGCGCGCCCTGTCCGACATCATCGCCGAGAAGGGGACCCTGTCACCCGCCGAGATCCTGCCGGTCCTGGCGCAGGTCGCCCGCGCCCTCCAGGTCGTCCACGACTCCGGCGTCGTCCATCGGGACGTCAAGCCCTCCAACATCCTCATCAACCGCGAGGGCCTGGCCAAGCTCACCGACTTCGGTATCTCCACCGGCATCAACCAGCGCCCGCTGACGGCCTCCGGCATGGTGATGGGCACCGCCCAGTACCTCGCCCCCGAGCAGGCCATGGGCAATATGGCCACCCCGGCCGGGGACCTCTACGGGCTGGGCATCATCGCCTACGAGGCCCTGGTGGGGCGGCGCCCCTTCAGCGGAGCCACCCAGGTCGATATCGCCTTCGCGCACGTCAACGAGGAGGTGCCCGCCCTCCCCGACACCGTCCCGCCTCAGGTCCAGGCCATCATCCTCAAGCTGCTCGCCAAGAAGCCCTCCGACCGGCCGCACTCCGCCCGCGAGGTGGCCCGCGCCCTGGACCGGGCGGTGGTGAACCTGCCCACGGATGCGTGGGATCCCCGTGAGGCGCTCAGCTGGGAGTCCACCGGCCGCCGTGGCCCGCAGACCCGCGAGCTGCCCCAGCCCGCCGCCGTGCGTCCCGGCCGTCACGCAGCCGAGAATCCGACGCCGTCGCGCACCGCCCGGCACGCCTCAGGACGCTCTTTCCTCGGCCTCAACCTGCTGACGCTGAGGGTCATCATCCCGGTCCTCTCGCTCATCGCCCTGCACAGCACGGGTACGCTTGCCCATGCGCATCAGGTCATGCCAGCCTTGATGCTGAGCATCCCTGTCAAGGAGGTACTGTGACCAGTCAGTTCCCCCAGGTCCTCGCGGGCCGTTACGAGATCCGCGACCTCATCGGACGTGGTGGTATGGCAGAGGTGCACCTCGGCTACGACACTCGCCTGTCGCGGGTCGTGGCCATCAAGCTGCTGCGTTCGGACATCGCCGGCGACCCCACCTTCCAGGCCCGCTTCCGCCGGGAGGCCCAGTCCGCGGCGGCACTCAACCACCCCGCCGTCGTCGCCGTCTACGACTCCGGGGAGGAGGAGCTCCTCCAGCCCGGTGGCGCCAGCCGCACCGTCCCCTACATCGTCATGGAGTACATCGAGGGGCACACGGTGCGTGAGCTCCTCAGCGAGGGCGAGGCCGTCCCGATCCCGGAGGCGGTGGAGATCGTCTCCGGGGTCCTGGACGCCCTGGAGTACTCCCACCGGGTGGGCATCGTCCACCGTGACATCAAGCCCGGAAACATCATGCTGACCTCCACCGGCGCGGTGAAGGTCATGGACTTCGGCATCGCGCGGGCCATTGAGGACTCCGCCTCCACGGTCACCCAGACCCACACGGTGGTGGGCACCGCCCAGTACCTCTCCCCGGAGCAGGCCCGCGGCGAGTCCGTGGACGCCCGCTCGGACCTGTACTCCACCGGGTGTCTTCTCTACGAGCTGCTCACCGGCCAGCCGCCTTTCCAGGGCGACTCCGCCGTGGCCATCGCCTACCAGCACGTGCGGGAGATCCCCAAGCGCCCCTCGTCGCTGGCGGCCGATGTGCCAGAGTCCCTGGACCGGGTGATCCTCAAGTCCCTGGCCAAGAGCCGCGAGGACCGTTACCAGGACGCCGCCCACATGCGCGCCGACCTGCAGGCGGCCGCCCGGGGCCTGTCCGTGGCCGCGCCGGCCGCCGACTCCTGGTCCCCGGCCACCTCGGTCATGGCCTCACCGGCCACCGAGCCGGTTCAGCCCACCTCCACCTTCGCCCAGGTGGCCTCCGAGCCCTCTCCGGCGTCCACGGTCAAGGAGAGCGAGGAGCCCGAGAAGCAGTCCAAGAGCCACGCCTGGATCTGGGTCCTCGTGTTCCTGCTGTTCGTGGCGCTGGCCGTCGTCGCCGGACGGTGGGCCTCGGGGGCCTTCGACAACGTGCCCACTCCGACGCCGAGCCCGACCATCAGCAAGGTGGAGGTCCCCGACACCAAGGGGCAGGACGAGGACTCGGCCAGGAAGACCATTGAGGGCGCCGGCCTGAAGTTCGCCAAGGACGAGGTCGCCAACGAGGAGGTCAGCGCGGGCCTGGCCGTCTCCTCCGACCCGGGCAACGGTACGAAGGTCGAGCCGGGCTCCACCGTCACCGTGCACTTCTCCACCGGATCGGCCATGGTCAAGGTTCCCGACCTGTCCGGCAAGACCCAGGAGGACGCCCGCAAGGCCCTCAAGGATGTCGGGCTCGAGGGTGGAAACACCTCCCAGGAGGACTCCGCCACGGTCGCGAAGGACCGGGTCATTTACACCAACCCGCAGGCGGGGAACTCCGTTGCGCGCGGTACCACGGTGGACCTGGTGCTCTCCACCGGCAATACCTCCGTCCCCGACGTCTCCGGCCAGGACGAGGCCACGGCGAAGAAGACCATCGAGGACGCCGGCCTGCAGTTCAAGAAGGGCAACGACGTCACCTCCACCGACGTCGAGCGCGGCAAGGCCGTCTCTTCCGACCCGGCCGCGGGCACCAGCGCCTCCTCGGGAGACACGATCACCGTGCACTTCTCCAGCGGCGCCGGGGCAACGCCGACGCCGAGCCCGGCTGCCACAGGAGATCCCAACGCCACCACCATGCCGGACGTGAACGGGAAGGACTCCAAGGCCGTGAAGTCCGATCTTGAAGATCGAGGTTTCAAGGTCAGGATCGAGAAGCAAAAGTCCGACGATCCACAAGTTCAACCTGGAATGGTGATCAGTTCCAACCCGCAGCAAGGTCAGCAGATCAGTCCCGACAAGGAGATCATTCTGTACGTCGCCAAGTAGTTGCCGCGGCGCCAAACCCCTTGGTCCCCACAACGTGGTGACTGGCGCCTCAGGCTTTCCTGGCCTGGGACGCCGGCCGCATCCTTTCGATGGGGCCGTGTGGTAACGATCAACGTCGACCCCAGAGGTGCGGCCAGCTCTGCGCGCCGGGATGCACCCGCTGTCGTCCTGTCACTCCTTGCGCGCGGACAACCGACCCTGGGATCCGTCGCCAGCGCACCCCGTCCTCGGCCTATGACACCTTGCACGCAGACAGGTGAACAGCGCGTCGTCGAGAACGCGCCTCAGTCTGTGAGTACGGCCCTTCGGCTACAGACCGCGCGCTTTCAGGTGCGTCGTCGAGCGTCTGGGCACCCGAGTCCGTCAGGCTCTCGCTACCGACGGAGACATTCCACGCGGCCGGGTGCGTGTCGTCCCGGGCGGGGGCATTCGACGCCGTCGGGGACCGCAATCCCGTCCCCGAACGCGCAGGATGTCCCCGGCCGTACAGAAATGTCCCCGCACAGGCGCCAGAAGCGACCAGGCAGGTGCGCGCCACCGGCCCTCACCGGTTGGGTGGACGCCCCTATCCCAGCAGCCCGGCGCGCTCGGCGAGGACCGCCAGGTGCACCCGGTTACGGGCACCGACCCGCTCCTGCGCGCTGCGCAGGTGGGCCTTGACGGTCGAGACCGAAATGTACAGCCGGTTCGCGATCTCCTCAGTGGTCAGCCCCTCGGCGGCCGCCGCAATGACCTCAAGCTCGCGTCGACTGAGCCCTGCCGCTGCCTGCCGGGCCTGAGCCACCGCGTGCTGACGCTCCTGAGAGCGAACGTCATAAGCCGCAGTCGTCGGTGTCGTCGGCTGGCAACGCACGTATCGCAGCAGCTCAGCAAGTGCCCCCGGCGAGAGCACCGACTCACCCGCCATGACCCGACGCAACCCGGCATGGAGCTCCTCGGAGGCGGAGTACTTGAGCAGGTAGCCCACGGCACCGGCCTCAATAACGCGCACGACGGCGTCGTCGACGTCCCAGGTCGTCAGCGCCACGACGTGGGGGTGGCGCGGTGCCGCACAGATCTGGCGTGTGGCCTCGATCCCGTCCATGACGGGCATACCCAGGTCCATAAGCACGATATCGGCCTCGATACGGTCCACCACGTCGATCGCCTCACGGCCGTCACCGGCCTCGGCGACCACGACGTAGTCCTCGCGCGGCCGTAGGAGCGGCTTGATGGCGGCGCGGGTCAGTGGGTCGTCGTCGACGAGGATGACACGGACCGGGCAGGCCGGTGCGGGGGACGCGGACCGGGAGGCCGAGGAGGCCGGGGCGGCGGAGGGATCGGGCACGGAGCCCAGCCTAGGTGCGTGCGCCCACACAATCACCATCCCAACGGCCCAGGCCCCGGATGGTGCAGGCCGGTGAACTGCGCACCGACCGGTATCTCCGATCTCGGGCTGTTCAGATACTGGTTGGCGGCCGCTCAGCGGTCGGTACGGGGTGACTCCGCCGAGCGCCAGGGCAGGTGCGCGTTCACGACGAACCTGCCCTGGCCGTCGGGGCCGGCGTGGAACGTGCCGCCGCAGATCGCCGCCCGTTGGGCCATGCCGCGCAGGCCCGAGCCGCCCTGGGGGTCACCGACGACGACTCCGGGTCCTGACGCTGCACCTCGGTCAGCGCCCGCGGCCTGCGGCGCCTCACCGGCCTCTGCGTCGTCAGCCTCCGGCTCGGTCCGAGAGATCCGGTTGGAGCAGGTGATGTCGATACCGGTGTCCGGGCCGCCCTCGACGCGCAGCTGGACACTTGTACCGGGCGAGTGCTTGCGGGCGTTGGTCAGGGACTCCTGGACGATCCGGTAGACGGCCCGCGAGAGCACCTCGTCGGCCTGCGCAGCGCGGTCGAGGTAGATCGAGGAGCTGAGCGGCTGGCGGGCGGCAAGGACCCCGTCGACCACCTCTCTGAGGTCCTCCAGGCGCGGGGCGGGCTCGACCGCCCCCACTGGCTCACGCAGCACGGCGAGCAGGGAACGCAGGTCCCGCATGGCGCCCTGGGCCTCCTGCCGCACGCGCTGGGCGGCGGCCCGCGGATCATCCTCACCGACGGCGTCGGCTGAGTCCGGGGCCTGCGAGCCCTCTGGGGCATTCGCGTTCTCTGACGTCTCCAGCACGCCTTGTTCCAGGGCGGCGGCGTGGAGGGCGAGCAGCGACAGGCGGTGACCGAGTCCGTCATGCACCTCGCGAGCCACGCGCTCACGCTCGGCCTGCAGGCTGACGGTGTCCGCCAACCGGGTGGAGGTCCGGGTCTGCTCCTGGGCGGTGCGCTCGGCCTGGGCTGAGGCGTCGGCCGCCTCCTGGGCGCGGCGTCGGGCCTTCTTCTCCCCGTCACGTGCACGCAGCCACAGTCCGACGGCGACCGGCAGGGACATGGCCACCACCGCGAGAAACAGTACCTGCGGCACCGACACATGGGTCACGGCATGGGGAGCAGGGGAGGAGGAGTTGATGACGCCGATCATCGAGTTCCCGGTGGAGCCCTGGCTCGCGTCTCGGAAGAGCGCCGTCAGGGTGCCGACGGCGAGCAGCGCGCCCGTGGCCCACGGGACAGGGTCGCGCAGGGACCGGGCCCGGCGCACCACGGTAGTGAAGGCGATGAGTCCCACGGTGGTGTCCAGGTAGACCCCGATGCCCGCGAGCGCCGAGGCAACTGTGATCGCCACCGGCCAGCGCCGGCGCAGGAAGACCGCCACGAGGAGCGCTAGCCCTACCAGAAACCCTGCGACATCAAGGACTGGGTTGCTTGTCTTAAGAGCCTGCTCATGACCGAGGTGGTATCCCAGTGCGCACATGGAGGCGAGCAGGCACAGGGCGAACAGGCCCAGGGACCGCAGGATCGTCAGGGTGACGTGCAGGACGCGGCGTTGCGACGGGGACAGGGACCCCGTGAACGACGGAGCCGGTCTTACAGGCGTGTACGGCGCAGGGCTGGCGGGAGCCGCAGTCATCGGGGAGCGGAGGCGCGGGCCCGGCGCCGCAGGAGTACCGGGGGCAGTGGGAGGAGCGGGGTATGAGGGATGCGGGGCGAGTCCCGCATACCCCGCGTACCCCTGGTACCCCGGATAGGCGGGGTAGGGGTAGGCCCGTGGGCTCGGCGGGTATGGCAGGGCCCGCGCCCCGAAGGGGGGCGCAGTGGGCTCAGTCCGACCGCCCCCAGGGCCACCGCTCCAGCCCGGCACGGGTGGCGTGCCGGGTGCAGGAGTGGGCGGGTAGGTGGGGACTGACATGTGCTCACTGTAGAACCGGGCACTGACACGCATGATCGCCCGATAGGACACGATTCGGGCGCTAGGGCGCGGGAGGCATCGTCCTTTCGGACAGTCGCGATGAGTGCCCTTTCGGACGGCCGCCTCGGACTCATCGGTCGATGTGCGCGCCGCACGTCCGGGGCCATCGTTGTTCCCGTCAGCTGATCCCGTCAGCTCCGGTGACGACTCACACCGTGATGGGCACTGCCGCATCCCGCTCAGTGCCTCACCTCCCGCATCTCGAAGGACCCATCATGACCAGCCCCGTCAACCCAGTCCCGTCCTCGCCCGCCGGTGTCCCCACCGGTGTCCCCGCCGCGGGCTTCCCCGCCCCGGCCGCAGGCATGGGCATGCCCGCCCCCGAGCCGAAGCGCTCCTGGTTCGCCCGACACAAGATCCTCACCGGTATCGGCGCCTTCGTCGCCGTCGGCATGATCGCCTCCGCACTCAACGGTGGTGGGGGCTCGGGCGACTCGAGCACTACCGCCACCCCGCCCTCCGTCCAGTCGATGGCCAGCGCGCCCGCTCAGGAGACCGCCGGCCAGGACTCCGCAGCCGCACCCAGCCCGCAGCAGCAGGAGCCGGCAAAGGACGGCGATAAGTCGGACTCCGGGTTGAGCTTCCCCGGGAAGCAGAGCAGCGACGTCGTCGGAAACGCCGGTGACACGATCGACGACGGCGGCATCAAGGTCAGTGCCACGCCCGTGGCCGCGGGCGACGCCACCCTGGGCCCCACCGCCTGCTCGACCATCACGATCACCAACGGCTCCAAGAACACCCTGGACGTCAACGCCCTGGACTTCACCTTGCAGGACCCGGCCGGGGCGATCAGCAACAGCGGCTTCCTGGGGTCGAGCAACCACCTGTCCTCCTCCAAGCTCATCGCGGGCGGCTCGGTCAGCGGCGATGTCTGCTTCGATGCCGACGTGTCGGCCGGAGGACAGTACGTGCTCCTCTACAAGCCCACACTCTCGTTGTTCGGCCACCGCCGGGCCTGGATCAACAACCTCTGACATCCCTTGGGGCCCGCAGGTGCATCTGGCACGTGCGGGCCCCACTGGCCGCAGGACAAACAAGGCTCGACACTCATTCTGTTGACACTTATGGTGGTGAACTGTCATCAGATTGTCCGGGGGTGTCAGAAATGGATCATGCAGCCGCCACTGCCTCGTGGCCGCGCGTGACCTGGGAGACCCTGCCCTGGCGCCCCCGGGACGGCGCTGCCCTCAGCGCCCGGCAACGCTCTCGTCTGCCGCGCACCTACGACTCGGCCGTCGTACCGAACATCGCCGACGCCGCCATCGAGCTCCCCACCGAGGTCATGGCACGCGAAGCGGCTGCGGTGTCCGCCATCACGCGCTTCGATACGACGGCGGCCTGCGCCCTGCTTCCCTTCACGCCCCTGCTTCTGCGCAGCGAGTCGAGCGCGTCCTCACGCATTGAGCGCCTGACGTCGTCGGCACGCCGCATCGTGGAGGAGGAGACCTTCGGCAGCGACCGCAGCAGCGGAAACGCCGCCCTCATCGTGGCCAACACCCGAGCGATGGAGGCGGCCACCAAAGCACCCTGGCCCCTGGACCTCAGCTCCCTGCTGTCCATGCATCGGGCCCTGCTGGGGGACTCTGCCCCGACGATCGCGGGTCGGCTCCGGCAGGAGCCGGTATGGATCGGTGGCTCGGACCTGTCTCCGGCAGGAGCCATATTCGTCCCTCCACACCATGAACGAGTGCCGACCGCACTGGAGGATCTGCTCTCCTTCTTGCGGCGCTCGGACCTGCCGTCCTTGACCAAGGCAGCGCTGGCGCACGCCCAGCTGGAGACGATCCATCCTTTCGCAGACGGCAATGGCCGCACCGGGCGGGCGCTGATTCACGTCGTCCTGTCAGGGGAAGGACTGTCCCTCAACGCGCCGCTGCCGCTGTCGGCAATCCTCCTGACCAATGTGGGGACCTACTTCCGAGCCCTGGACGAGTACCGAGCAGGGGCGCCGCTGACGGTGGTCGAGCTGTTCATCAATGCGGCGCAGCGCGCGGCGGAGCTCGGGGCCTGGGCGAGCCGGGAACTCGACGGCGTACACAGGCAGATGCAGGAACGTGTGTCCTCCCGTGCCGGGACCCCCGACCGTGACCTCGTGCATCATCTGGTCTCCCAGCCGGTGACGGATGTTCGCGGGGCGGCCGCCGCGGTGGGAGTCTCGGAGCAGGCGGCGCGGCGCGCGCTGGAGCGCTTGGAGAACGCCGGCGTTGTTCGGGGCTACCAGGTCTCCCGGGGCCGCCGAGCCTGGAGGGCCCAGGACGTCCTGGACCTCATGGATGAGGTGGCCGAGGGACTCGGGCGCCGACAGACGCCCACGGACGTGTGACAGGACGCCGCCACGCCGCGCCCGGCTCGCGTTGCGAATGTGGGAGCGGTCCCCGGGGAACGGCCGACCTCGGGAGTCGGGGCGCACCCCGCCATCCTCCTGTCACTCCTTGCACACAGTCAGGTGAGCCGCACGTCGTCGAGAACGCACCTGAGACTGCGAGTACGGCCTCCGCGGGTGCTGTGCTGTCTCCTCATTTCTGAGACGTTTGGTGGCCTCGACGCAGCACTCGCTTCGGCCCGAGTCCCGCCTCGGGGCGGTCTACTGCACGAGGGTGGGGATCTACTGGCCGGGGGTTGTGCGTACTGCACGAGCCCCCGACCCCCATGGAGTACACCCGACGCTCGTGCAGTGGCGCCCCACCCTCGTGGAGTGGACGGAGTAGACATCAGGCAGAGGGTGGGATCGAGTCCGTGGTGTCTTGGCGGCGAAGTCGGCCGCGTAGGCCGCCGTCGCGTTCGTACCTTATGCCTCGCGTTCGGGGGTTCAGGGTACGAACCGGCGACCTACCCTACGAACGCGACGCGCTCGCCCAAGGGTGAGCCCCGGGGACCCCGGCTCAGATGCAGCGCGCGGACAGCACGCCGTCGATCGCGCGCAGCTCCTCAAGGACCTTGGGCTCGATCTCACCCTCGACGTCGACCAGCATCACCGCCAGCTCACCACGCGACTTGTTGAGCAGGTTGGCGATGTTCTGCTCCTGCTGGGCCACGATCGTGGAGACCTGGCCGACCATGTTGGGCACGTTGCGGTTGACGATGACGAGCCGGTGCGTGCCCTCCTGGCGCGCCATGACGGCCTCGGGGAAGTTCACCGAGTTGTGGACCTGCCCGTCCTCGAGGAAGCCGCGCAGGGAGTCCACCGCCATCATGGCGCAGTTGCGCTCGGCCTCCTTGGTGGAGGCGCCCAGGTGCGGCAGGGAGATGCACTTGGGGTGCTTGTGGACCTTCGTGGAGGGGAAGTCGCACACGTAGCCGCCCAGCGCGCCCTCGTCGAGGGCGGCCACGACGGCGTCGGTGTCCACGATCTCGGCCCGCGCGAAGTTGAGCAGCACCGCGGTCTCCTTCATGAGGGCCAGGCGCTGGGTGCTCACCAGCCCGCGGGTGGCGGGGATGAGGGGCACGTGGACGGTGAGGATGTCGGCGCGGCGGAAGACCTCCTCCATGGAGTCGGCCCGCTCGACCTCGGCGCTCAGGTGCCAGGCGTGCTCCACGGAGATGCCCGGGTCGAAGCCGACGACGTTGAGCCCCAGCCCCAAGGCCGCGTTGGCCACCTGCACGCCGATGGCTCCCAGCCCGATGATGCCGAGCGTGCGGCCGGGCAGCTCGAATCCGACGAACTGCTTCTTGCCGGCCTCGACGGCCTTGGCGATCTCGGCGTCGTTGCCCTCAAGGGTGTGGGCGAAGCGGGCCGCCGGGATGAGGTTGCGCGAGGCGATGAACAGACCCGCCAGGACCAGCTCCTTGACGGCGTTGGCGTTGGCGCCGGGGGTGTTGAACACGGGCACGCCGCGCTCGGTGAGCGCCTCAACCGGGATGTTGTTCGTGCCGGCGCCGGCGCGGGCCACGGCCAGGACCGAGTCCTCGATGGGGGTGTCGTGGAGCTTGGCCGAGCGCACCAGGAGGGCGTCGGGCTCCTCCACGGAGCCGCCGACCTCGTAGAGCTCGTCGGGCAGGCGGGACAGGCCGGCCCCGGAGATGGCGTTGAGGGTACGGATGCGGAACTTGTGGTCAACGCTGCTGGTGGTCACGGAACTACTTTCTGCAGAGCGGTCCGGGTGGGGACGAGGTTGTGACGGGCGGCCGGGCTCACGGGCCGGTGGTCGGGCCCGCAGGCCGGCCGGGACGGCAAGCCGGTGGGCGCTCAGGCCCGGGCGGCGAAGTCGGTCATGTAGTCGATGAGGGCGCGCACGCCCTCGATCGGCATGGCGTTGTAGATGGAGGCGCGCATGCCGCCCACGGAGCGGTGGCCCTTGAGGTTGGTGAGCCCGGAGGCCTGGGCGCCGGCCAGGAAGTCGGCGTCGCGGGCGGGGTCGGCCAGGGTGAAGGGCACGTTCATCCAGGACCGCGAGCGCTCCTGAACCGGGTTGGTGTAGAAGTCGGAGGAGTCGATGAAGCCGTAGAGGAGCTTGGCCTTGGCGCGGTTGCGCTCGGCCATCGCCTCCAGGCCGCCGCCGTCCTCGAGCCAGTGGCCGATAAGCCCCAGCAGGTAGATGGCGAAGGTGGGGGGCGTGTTGAGCATGGAGTCGGCGTCGGCCATCTTCTGGTAGTCCAGGATGGTGGGGGTCACCGAACGGGCCCGCCCCAGCAGGTCCTCGCGCACGATGACGACGGCCAGGCCCGAGGGCCCCATGTTCTTCTGGGCGCCGGCGTAGATGAGGCCGTAGCGGGAGACGTCGATGGGCCGCGAGAGGATCGTGGAGGAGAAGTCGGCCACGAGCGGGACGTCTCCGGCCTCGGGCACGTAGTCGAACTCGACGCCACCGATGGTCTCGTTGGGCGTGTAGTGCAGGTAGCGGGCCGCCTCGGGCACCGTGAAGGAGCCGGGCTCGGGGGTGGTGGTGTAGGAGGAGGCGGCCTCGTCGGCGGGCACGACGACGTCGAGCTCGTAGGCGCCAGCCTGCTTGATGGCCTTGGCGGACCACTGGCCGGTGTTGAGGTAGGCGACCGTGTCACCGGGGGCGGTCAGATTGAGGGGGATGCCGGCGAACTGGGCGCTGGCCCCGCCCTGGAGGAAGAGCACACGGTAGTTGTCAGGGACGGACAGGAGGCGGCGCAGGGTGGCTTCGGCGTCGGCCGCGCAGGCCACGAAGTCGGCCCCGCGGTGGGAGACCTCCAGGATGGACATTCCCGATCCGCCCCAGCTGGTGAGCTCGGAGGCGGCCTGCTCGAGGACGGGCAGGGGGAGCTGGGCAGGACCGGCGGAAAAATTGAAGACGCGCACGGAGTCATCATGGCCGCTTATGCGCGCGGCGGCAATCTCATCCCGCATGGCGACGACGCCTCTCATTGCGTCCCGCCCCGGAAGGCCTCGTCGATCCCCTCGACGTTCTGCCTGGCCGACGCCACCCGCCGACGTCGGACCGCAGCCGAAACGAGGCGCAGCGCGGCACGAAGTTCTCATGTCCGCCAAAAGTACGAGTGACACAGACCCTCCACCCCGTCAACTGGGCACGTTGTCAGCGATAGCACAGGTGGACCGCTCAACTGGCCGGTAGGGTTTACCCACACCCAAATCCCTACCTGACAAGTTTTTATGATCGATTCACAGCACGACGAGACCACTTCTGCAGCAGCTTCCGGTTCCAAGCCGAGGGCCGCGCAGCAATCGCACGGCCCAGGTTCTGATCGCACGCCCTCCCTGGGACGCCAGATGCTCGACCGGCTCCGCAGGGGGCGCAAGCCGCGCTTGGGCGCCGTCCTCGTGGCGCTCGTCGCCGTGGTGTCCCTGGCCACCGGGTTCCGGGCCTGCAACTGCAACCGGGCCTGGACGGAGGTCTCCGCGGCGGCCACGCCGGAGGCCAACCCGCTCAAGGGCATGATGCCCTTCGCGCCGTCGGACGCCTCCCACTCGCCGGCACTGCAGGACAACGCCCCGCCCTACACGATGGAGTGGCTGACGCTGCCGGTCAGCGACGTCGTCACCGGGCCCGGCTCGTACTCCTGGGACAAGCTCGATGCGCACCTCAACGCCATCGCCTCGCGCGGGCACCAGGCGGTGCTGCGCTTCTACGTCGACTACCCCGGGCGCCCCAGCGGCATACCGGCCTACCTGCTGAGCTCCCACGCGGTGGCGACCCACGAGTACACGTTCAACGGCAACGCGCCGGGCCAGTCGCTGGCGCCGGACTACAACGACCCCGAGATGATGTCGATGCTCACCGGCTTCATCTCCGCCTTGGGCCAGCAGTACGACGGCGACCCGCGCCTGGCCTTCATCACCCACGGCCTGGTGGGCTTCTGGGGTGAGGGGCACACCTACCCGATGAACGGCAAGGTCTCCGGGGAGAACCCCTCCGGCGAGAACTGGATGCCGTCGGCGGCCAACCAGAACACCCTCATCGACACCTGGGACGGAGCCTTCCAGGTGACGCCGACGCTGGCGCGCTACCCGTCCGCGGAGACGGTCAAGCGCGGGGTCGGCTACCACGACGACTCCTTCGGCTACGCGACGATGGACACCGCCGACTGGCACTTCCTGCCGCAGCTGAAGCAGGCCAAGGCGGACCAGGCCTGGCAGCAGCACCCGATCGGCGGCGAGGTCTACCCGGGCATCCAGGAGTGCTCCGTGCGCAACCCGGGCAGCTGCATGGCCTCGGGCTCCAACGGAGGAACGGTGGACATCAACGCCTCCATCAAGGCCACGCACGCGAGCTGGCTGGTGGACAACTGGGCCTTCACCACGACGCTCAACAGCTCCGAGCGCGAGCGGACCGTGCAGGCCTCCGCCGAGACCGGCTACGACCTGGCGGTGGCGCGCTGGCGGATGCGCAACGGCAAGGTCGAGGTGCAGATCGCCAACAACGGGGTGGCGCCCTTCTACTACAACTGGAGCGTGGAGGCGGTGGCCATCAACACCTCCAACGGCATGGAGGTCGGGCGCACCACGCTCAGCGGCGATCTGCGCAAGATCGCGGTCGGCAAGACCCAGACCTTCTCCGGGCAGCTCCCGGCGGACCCTGCCGGGGAGAACACGATCCTGGTGCGCGTGGTCAACCCGCTGGAGTCGGGTCAGCCGCTGCGCTTCTCCAGCGCCGGCCAGGACCAGACGCTTCCCGGCTACCTCACCCTGGGCCGCACCCCCACCAAGTAGGCCGGGCCCGACGGCAGGGTCCTGACGGAATGCCGGCGGGGCCCGGCGGGGCCCGGCCTGGAGCCGGCTCGGAGCCGGCCGCCCCGAGCCGGGTCCGGGCGGCCGCCTGAGGCGCCGTCATTCCCCGGTCGTCCTCCGCTCATCCTCTGTACTGTGGTCCCATGCATGAGGATCGGATTGTGGGCAGTCTCCTGGGGCTGGCAGTGGGCGACGCCCTGGGCACCACCGTGGAGTTCCAGCCCCGCGGCTCCTTCCCGCCCATCACCGACATGGTGGGCGGCGGGGTATTCGGTCTGGCGCCAGGGCAGTGGACGGACGACACGTCCATGGCGCTGTGCATCGCAGCGAGCCTGGTGGAGACCGGGACCTACGATCCGGGCGACCAGCTGGCCCGGTTTGTCCACTGGTACCGCGACGGGTACCTCAGCAGCACGGGCCGGTGCTTCGACATCGGCAACCAGACTCTCACCGCCCTGGGGGAGTTCGAGACCACCGGCGAGCCCTACCGCACGGCGGCCGGTGGGATGAGCGCGGGCAACGGGTCGCTGATGCGCCTGGCACCGGTCGCAATGGCCTTCTGCGACGACCTCGAGACTGCGGAGCGGCTCTGCGCCGACAGCTCGCGCACCACCCATCCCGCCGTCGAGTGCGTCGAGGCGTGCGGGGCCTACGGCCGGCTGATCGCGGCCGCCATCCAGGGGGCGTCGCACAAGGATCTGTACGTGCTGGCCGCCGACCTGGCCGGGCAGGTGACCAGCCCCGGGCTGGCGGCGATCCTGAGTGGCTCCTACCGGGTCAAGGAGCGCGAGGACATCTCGTCGTCGGGCTACGTCCTGCACAGCCTGGAGGCAGCGCTGTGGGCTTTGGCCAGGACCGACACCTTCCTCAACGGGGCGCTGCTGGCCGTGAACCTGGGCGACGACGCCGACACCGTCGGGGCCATCTACGGGCAGCTGGCGGGGGCGCTGTACGGGCGCAGCGGCATCCCGGAGGGCTGGCTGGCCCGTCTCCACGACGCCAGGATGATCGAGGACCTGGCGGCGGGGATCGCGGCACGGGTCGGAGCCTTCGAGGTCGCGGCCAGCTGAGGAGCAGGGCGTTCACGGCGGCCTGGCGGGGCGTCGGTGTCCATGACGCTGACATTAACGCCGCACCGATGCCGCAAACCCAAGAAAGAACCACGGAATTCCAACGATCCCCGCTGGGCACCTCGACGGCGGGACCGCTAATGTCAGCACCGTGGACACTGAACTGCTGACGTGCTCGACTCCGCGAGGTCTTACAAGGTCTTAGCGGTGGGTCCGGGCGCCCTCGCCCCAGGGGGACGCGCAGCTAGTAGCCGACCTGGAAGCGTAGGTGGGTCCGGGCGCCTCACCCCAGGGGCCGGCCCCGCCTTCCCCAGCCTGGCTTCTGACCGGGCCCTTTCTGGTTGCCGCCTGGTTCCCGCGCAGCCTCCCGGCGGTGGCTCGACGTCGGCGCTAGCCCGCCCCGCCTCCAGCCGGTCCACTCCACGAGGGTGGGGATCTACTGGCCGAAGGTTGTGCGTACTGCACGAGCCCCCGACCCCCGCGGAGTAGCCCCAACCCTCTTCCAGTAGCACCCGACCCTCGTGCAGTAGGCGCCCTGGGCAGCTGACCGAGCCCAGGCAGCGTCAACCGCATGTCGATGTAGACCCCCGCGTACACGGGGCAGGCAAGTCACCCATGAGCGCCTGGCCCTTGGTGATCCCTCTACCCCCGCATACGCCGGGCTAACGCGGTCACGAGGCCGTCACCGGTGATCGTCGCCCCTCTACCCCCGCATACGCGGGGCTAACCAGACAGAGACGCGCGGCGTCGTGGCGGCGGCGCCTCTACCCCCGCGTGCGCGGGGCTGACCGTCTAGCAGCCTCAGTAGTGGTGGCAGTGGTGCCTCTACCCCCGCATGCGCGGGGCTGACCCAGGACCTCCCGAACCCACAACCGACCTCACCCCTCTACCCCCACATGCGCGGGGCTGACGTCGCCGACGCCGGCGGCAGCGCCGTCCCCGTCCCTCTACCCCCGCGTACGCGGGGCTGACACGGCGGCCCCGTCGGTGACGACGTGGGCGATACCTCTACCCCCGCATACGCGGGGCTGACAACTGCTCCTGGGCGTCAGCCCCGACCGCGGCGCCTCTACCCCCGTATGCGCGGGGCTGACCGGCCCCTTTCTGGGCTCGTTTCGGTGGGCTTGCCTCTACCCCCGCATGCGCGGGGCTGACCGTCCCGCTGGCCCCGGCACTCGTCACAGCTCCCCTCTACCCCCGCGTACGCGGGGCTGACCCGGCCTCAAGCCGCGCCTCCTGCCTGGGGGTGCCCCTACCCCCGCATGCGCGAGGCTGACGATCTGGACCAGGCCAATGACCTGGTGGCCCTGCCTCTACCCCCGATGCGCGAGGCTGACCGGGACACGGCCAGGAAGGCCGGCGTCGCCGTGCCTCTACCCCCGCATGCGCGGGGCTGACCCCTTGGGGGACGTCGTCGGGCCCGAGTCCGACCCTCTACCCCCGCATGCGCGGGGCTGACGCCACCATCGCCGAGCTCGTCCACCACATGCAGCCTCTACCCCCACATACGCGGGGCTGACCTGCTGACCTGCAATGTTAGTCGGTTCGGGGTCGCCGTGGGTTCACTGCCAAGGTGGTGGCTCCCAGGGGAACCATGAGGGTGCCGTCGAAGATCACCGGCCCGGGCACCTCCGCGTCGAAGGCGACCGAGACGTGCCAGCGCCCGTTGTCCTCCTGCCCATCGACACCTCCGTCGCTTCGTGAGTCGGAGTGACGCTCAGCCCCAACGAGTCCGCAGCCGAGCCCCGAGGCGCATTCCTCCAACAAGGACACAATGCGTTCAGGCTCTTCCGCCGTCGGCACAACGGTGGTCCACAGCGACGATGGAGCGGTGGCGGCCCGCAAAACTCGAGGTAGGGAAGCCATCGTCCTGGTCTCGGCGAGTCTGGCCTCAACCACCCCCGTTCTCACCGCGAGTCCCACGGAGGGCAGCCGAGAACCCCCGGCCACGAGCACCCCCCGCAGAACGGGCAGGTGACGGCGACCCAACCCACCGATGAGTGGCAGCATCCAGCCCGCCTCCCCAAGGGAGTCTCGCAGCTGCTCCATGACGAGAGCAGCGTCGGAGGCATGCACCAGAACTGCCCCTTGTCTCCCACTGTGGGGTATTCGGTAGAGCGAGCACGTGCGCAGCAGCTCCCGAGTATCAGGCGCAGGCACCTCACCCGACTTCTCACCCACGATCCGATAAGGATAGGTGGGGCGCACGCTCATATACGGATGCGTCCCCGTCACGGTGCTGCGGCGCCGCTCCTCCTCTCGGGCGTCCAAAGCAGCCAGGAGTCCTGCCGTTCCCACCCGCAGCCGAATCCAGCCCGTCGGATCCGGTTCCCAACAGGAATGGCCAGGTGGCACCTCGACAACACCGTCGACGACGTCGAGCAGCACGGGTGAGGTCGGACGCCCGAGGTACTCCACGGACCGCGCCACCTTCTGCAGAACGCCCAGATCGACCGGGCCATCGGCGGCGAAGGTCCAACGCACGACGTCGTCCCGGCCGGTACCGACCATCATGCCGCACTCGGGATCCTTCGCCTGCTTCTCCAGAAATCGCCAGGGCTTGTCGAAAATGTCGGTCGGCGAACCATTCTCAGCCGTCTTCACCTCATTGTTGACGGGAACCCACCGCCGGTAACCTATCTGACGCTCACCGGCCAGAGGGGCGGTGATCCGTGGAGGACGACATCGGAAGAGAGCCTCGACCTCGGTGATGCCTTCTCCGAGGCCATGGGCAGCGGACAGCATCGCGGCCAGTACCCGTGCTGGAGCCGGCGGCCATTCGGCGCGACCGTCACCATCGTGCGCGTTGAACTCTCCGAGGGGGAACGAGGCCGTGATGGTCAGATCACTCATCGCTGCGTCCGTCAGTCTTGCGCCCGTCGACGTCCAGGATGATCTTTCCCAGCGGGGAGTTGTGGGTGATCGTGACCGTGGTGGCGCCGTTCCAACCGATCTCCTGGCCCAGGTCACGCACGAGGTCCACCAGCTCGTCGACCTCCGGCAGTGTGAGGGGCTCGGAGGGTGCCCCGTGCCTCTCGACCTTGACCTCGAGGCCCGGCTCGCGCAGACGCAGCTCCGCCCCTGCACGCAGGTCCAGCTGTTCCTGAAGCAGTCGGTACAGCAGCAGGGTCAGGCTGACCACCAGCGCTCGCGCAGGCTCCGGGCGAGAGAAGGCGAATGTCCTCAACCCAGCAAGGGAAAAGAAGGCCTTCCCCACGATAGAGTCGTACGTTAAATCTGACGGAGCCTCAGAAATATCAAGCGGAGGTAACGACCCAATTCCCAGAGCGGAAAGCTTTACTCCACGAATCGTCGTTTTATTACTGGTTGCCGCGAAGAGTGGATCCGTTTTCCCGGCCATACGACGACGCTCAGACACGCCGGTCGCAATAATCTCCGATGTGAACAGTCTCGCAGAACGCGAATCCGCAGGATTCATGACGTAGTAACCAAGATATTTGTCTCGCGTCGCATTCAACTCACGAGCATCCTTGCGCCCACTTTTTTTCCCTCCCTTGTTAGCGTCATCAACAGCCTTCTGGGAGCGCTTCGTCTGCGAGTGCCACCACCCGAAGGGGATCGCTGTAGGGAATCCAGTGAGCAGGGCATCCGGCTGAGCTCGTGTGGCATTTTGGATTCCCTCAAAATCGATCCCCTTGGCGGTGAGCTCGTCTCGTATGAGCCTCCACGTGGCATCGGCCTGCCGGTGGGAGAGCTCCACGGAGGTGGTTAGCACCTCTCCTTCCTCGTCGACGAGGACCACCAGGGGAAACCCCACCACCTCAGCGAGAGTGGAGGTTCCCCCTCTGAAGCGACTGGCCAGAAGCGCCTCGCACCGCGAGGCCTGAGACCCCCACGTATCAATCGTGGCCGCCTTCTTACCTTTGGAAGTTTCAAAGAATCCGACAACCTCTCCCTCCTGACGGATTGTGCCCGCCGGCGGTGTCACAGTCATTCCCGACAATGAGTCGTATTGGCTGGTCACGCTGATTCCAGCCACCGCACCCTCCTCCATGAGGGCATCGATGGTGGAGAGAAATTCTTGAGCCGTTGCCATCGTTCAATCTCCTTATCTACATATCTATTGTCATACTGGTCGAACACAGTTCTCATTCACGCCCTCACAGCACCAAGGGCATTCCGTAGCCGTAGGCCTTCCCCCTCCCGATGCCCTGGCGGTAGGCGGATGCGCCAACCTCACTGATACTGCTCACAGTGCCGGTGAGGTCCCGGAGCGTGAAGGAGCGTCCGCCTCGTCGGCCCACGAACCACCTCGGCGAGACCGTCAGCTCACTGACCCCCAGACCATGGCGCTCCAGCAAATCGGTGGCCCAACCATGAGCCTCTTCGTCGAGGACGGCGCGAACGCGGTTCCTTCCCGATTCGTCGGCATGGCGTTTCTCAGCCACCACTCGAACAGTGAAGCGCTGACCAACAGCAAACCCTGACGGCGCCTCAATGGTCTGTGTTCCGGGCAGATCGAGATCGGCCCGGAATCTGATGACCAGGGAGCCCTTCTGCCCGCCGTACTCGGTTGGTAGGGCCAGGCGGTAGAGGACACCGAGGTCTGCGCGAATCGACCGCGAAGCGCCTCTGAGATCGGGCAAGTACGACATGGCGAGACGATGGACTGCATCCGGTGTTCCCAGGTCCGGTAGCGCCTTCGCCAGCGGGAGGACTGCGATGCGATCAGGCATGGGTTGTTGTCACCTCTTCCTCTCTCATGCCCCGGGGCGAGCGGGCGCGAACGATCTCACACTGGATGCGGTGTTGGTGCCGCGAATGAGGGATGTCCACCGGCGCCACGGCAGTTCAGGCGGCGGGGACTCGTGCAGATCGATGATTGCCTCCATCGTGAGGGGAACCGGATGCAGCACCCAGGAGAGGGCCTTGGCCGGATACTCTCGCTTCATCTCGCGCTGCCGCGGCTGGAGGAGCAGGTGCCCGCAGAAGGCCAGGAGATCCACGAGCGGGTACACATCGCACTCCTCCGATCCACTGGTAATACGTGGAGTCACCTGACTGGCGGAGAAGCGCAGCCCCGGCTTGGCCCGCGCAACAACAATCTCGCCGTGCACCAGTCGGTCAAGGTGTGCCGCCCCCGCAGCGACAGCATCGTCCGCAGTGGCCCGTGACGCACCCACGAGCCCCCAGGTGTCCTGCACCGACTTGACGGCATGACTCTTCCCACTGAACAGGGTCAACGTGGAACGCCAAACTTTGAGGTCCTGCGTTTTCCTGATCTCCCCACCCTGGACCGACGTCACCGACGCATCGAAGACGGCTACCGGCCCACATGCCCTGAGGTCGCTCGTCTTGTCAGCGGCCTGCCAGCCGGCATGTGACAGGACGTTGACCGCGGATCGCCTGGGCGTCGTCGTGGTGATGCCGCGCAATCCACCCTCCCCGAGGCCCCAGGTTCGCTCCACCAGGCCACGAGCGGCCGCCTTCACCAGCTCGTCCGTATCCCCGCCATAGCCGACGACGGGGACGCCTTCCCCGTCAAAGCGGAGCGTCGCCCCCGGCAGTAGCGATACCAGTCCCCAGGTCGCCAGGACATAGGCTGCACGATTTCCCGGCAGCGCAGTCAGGCGGTAGTCGGCCGCCTCATCAGGGCATGGCGCACTACTCATGGTTCTGCTCCAGTTCTTGCGAGACATCCCAGTCAGCCAGGCGAAGGATCGCCTCGACCAGCGCCAGGGTGTAGGGGCCGTAGCGATCATTGAGACGGTGGAAACGGTTCATGGCCTCAGCCCAAGAAGGGCCACACGGGTCCTGATGCCGTGGAGCTGTTCCGTGCTCGGGCAGGCACACCGGTCCTGGGCCTCGGAAGCGGCCGTGGTGACTGAGAACCAGATGCATCACCAGGTCGGGATCGTGCGCCGTCTGCTCACCTCTGTCGAGCTGTTCCTGGAGGAGATCCGCTGAGGCCGCTTCGTGCCTCCAGCCGAAGGGAACGCCGGCCATGCGCATGGAGCGGTTCCAGTACCTGCGAGGGAGCCGAGACTTGCTCAGCTGCCTTCGATGCTCCCGCTGAACCGGATCCTCCAGAAGGAGGAAGCCGCTCTCATCCACGGCAGCCCCGAGGGCGGCCTGCATCCTGGGATCGGCCTTGCCGTCGTCATGGTGACGCCCGGCCGTGACGAGGTCCTCCACCAGGTTCTCGGGCAGGCCGATGGCTCGGGCCCACTGTCCTGCACGCTCACCCACCTGGTCTCCGTGACCACACAGGGTGCGCTCGTCGGCGTCATCCTCGGTGCTCGCGGGACGTTCGGTGGCGGCCTCCACGAGCCGCAGGCGGAGCCACGGGTGAGGACTGTCGGCGCCAAGGACGTCGTCGACGATCTGCCAACCCGGTGGCACTGCGAGCAGGGCCGCCTCTTCCAGGAGGTCGGCGTACGGGTCGTCGGTTCGCAGGTCACCCTCGGACAGGTCCGTGAGGATGATCGCCTCCCTCCGGCTCGTCCCCGTCGCGAGGGACACCAGCTCCTTGGACACCTCCTCAGCCGTGGCGCCGGGCATGACGTGCTGCCCGGAGTAGTCACGGCCGGCGTCCTCCAGCGCGTAGGGATTGCTGCCATCACCCGGTGCCAGGACGAGGACCTGACCGGGAACCAGATCGGGAGGAGAGGCCCCGGCCTCAAGGACGCGCGGCTCCTGCGACGTCGGATCGATGATGACGAGGGGCTGCGTTTTCACCGCCTGTTTCGCTACCTCCTGAGCATCGTTCAGCGGGATGCTCCAGGCCTCGGCTCGAAGATCGGGCCGCCACCGAGTCAGGTCCTCTTGGAGGGCCTCGGGACTGACGCCGGCGAGGTCTCCCACACTCTTGCGGAAGACGATGAATGTGTCCGGCCGTGGATCGGCCAGCGGCCGGATCCACGGATGGACCGGGGCGTCGTTACGGGACCCCAGGGTGCGCAGATAGGCGGCGAAGACATTCGGAGGGATGATGACCGGGACCTGAGTCGCGTTCACCAGCTCCTCTCGCCCGTCAGCCTCATCGAGCCGCTTCACCACCTCACCGAGGGTGGTGGCTCCGTCGATCAGCTCGACGACGGCGTCTGCGGCTCCGCCGTGGATCGGGTCCTTACTCGTGGTGGAGTGAACGATGGTCACGCTACCGTCGGAGCGGGCTCCGACCCGGTTGACCCGTCCCAGGCGCTGCACCAGGGAGCCGGCCTGACAGCTCTCCGTCAGGAGGTGGGTGAAGTCGAGGTCGGCACCAACCTCCAGAGTCGATGTGGCCACGACGACGGTGGCCTGAGCGTCCTGACGACCCTCGGCCCCCGTCCGATAAGGGCAGAGTCCCTCCACGACGTGCTCGCCACGGCGAGCAGGCATCCCGCCGACCATGACGTCCACGTGAGGAGCCTGCTCCTTCAGCTTTCGGGCCTGCTTCTTCAACCCGGCTACGACCTTCTTGACGGTGTCCAGGGTGTTGCAGAAGACGACCAGCGACTCTCCCCGGCTCAGCTCCTTCACGCGGCTACACGCCTGCTCCGTGAGCGCAGCTGCCGCCTTGCCTTCCACGCAGAGAACGTCCACTGGGACACCGTCACGATGCGCCCGACGTGCGCCCAGTTGCGGATCGAGGCGACACTCCTCCTCCCAGTCCAGGCTGAGACCGGGAGTCGGCTCCTGGTCGGTCCCCCGGTGGAGGGTGGGAAGCGTCATGGGTGTCGCCGTCATCGGCATGACCTGCAGGCCCGGGACGCTGCCACCACAACGATCCTCGAGCCTGCTCTCCTCGCTGCGGAGCACGAACAAGGTGGTCAGGGCCTGCTCGGAGAGGTGCGCCTCGTCGAGGACCCAGAACGCATCCAACCCCGTCAGCGCCGCATCGATGCTGCGGCGGTAGGGCGAGAGCTGGTAGCCGCGGAACAGCAGACGGGACACAGTCATATCGAGTGTTCCCAGGATGATGGCTGGGCGCGAGGGGTAGCGCGTGTGCTCCGTGAGGTCCCCATCAGTATCAGCGAGCCCGCCGCGCAGGCGACGCACCTCGAGCACCTCCGCCTCAGCAGGGATCGCGAAAGCCGAGCGCAGCACCTCGGCCACGTGTCTCACCGCCGACCGATCACCCACACCTTCTCCGAGCGCCTTCCTGATCCTTTGCGCCGCCTCGAAGGAGTCATCGACGACGGCGCGCCGGTCGACAACGAGATGCAGTCTCAGAGGGACCACCCGCTTCCGACGACGTCGGCTTACCTGCTCGGCATCCTGTGCCAGCGCGTACAACCATCCGATGAGGACCGCGAGGGTCTTGCCCATCCCGGTCGGGACGCTGAGGTGGGACGGCGGCTCTCCCTGAGCGAGTCGCTCGGCCAGGCGCACCTGGTAGTCCCTGGGCTCATGCCCAGTGATCTCGCGGAAGAGGTCTGCGAAGTCCAGGCCGCTCACATCAACACTCCTGAGAACTTGGTCTTACCATAGATAAGTTCAACCCCCAGTCCCCTGGGGCAGCACCGCCAGCACTTCCGTGCGAACCATTGATAATCCGCCACCTCCACCAACTGTGGAGCCGATGAGTCCCTTGAGAGGCACGGCGATGATGAGACTCATCTTACACTTGGTGAGTCCCCCTGTCACTGCCCACTGCCGTACCAGAGCTCCAGAGGGTCGCCACAGTCAACACCAAACTTGACTAAACCGATCATTAACTCTTGACCAAATAGTCGATGAAGGCACGACCAATCTGATCGTCATCCAGCGCTCCCAGACCCCAGAGTTATCCACAGACCCACTCTTTTGGCTGTACGGCGGCACAAAGTGGCCCTTACGATCAGTTCATGACCACCTACCAGCCGCGTCTCATGGACCAGCGCCTCGAGGAGCTGCTGCGGTCGGTCCCGGCGGTCAGCGTCGAGGGAGCCCGCGCCGTCGGGAAGACCCGCACCGCCAGGGCCCACGGCACTACCTTCATTGCCGTTGACGATCCCGATGAACGCGCCCAGCTCGCTGCCATCGGATCGCGCTTCACCACACTTCCCAGCCCTCTCGTCATCGACGAGTGGCAACGCATGCCCGAGCTGTGGGACCGGGTACGTCGCGCCGTCGACGACGATCCCTCTCCCGGCCGTTTTCTGCTCACCGGGTCCTCCACACCGTCCCAGGCGCCCACCCACACCGGCGCAGGACGGATCATCACCCTGAGGATGCGTCCCTTCAGCCTGGCCGAGCGCGCGATCGAGACCCCAACGGTCTCGGTGGGGAGCCTGTTAGGCAGTGGCCTCGGCACTCGGGACCCCTCCGCCCTGACCCCGATCGAGGGGTACACGAGTGTCACGATCGACCAGTACGTCGATGAGATCTGTCGCTCCGGCTTCCCCGCCATCAGGGAGCAGCCGCCTTTAGGGCGCAAGGCCCAGCTGGACGGATACATCGAGCAGACGCTTCGACATGATCTACCGGAAGCGACCGGCGGCAGGCGACGTCCACGATCCGTGAGGGAGTGGCTGACGGCCTACGCCAGCGCGGTGGCCACAACGGCGAGCTTCAGCTCCATCGCCGAGCTGGCGACCAGACCCCTGAGCACCGACATGGGCTTGGCGACGGCGCGCTCCTACCGAGACCACCTCAGCGGAATGTGGCTACTGGACCCGGTTCCGGGCTGGAGCCCCAGCGAGAACGAGTTCTCCCGTAACAACCTGACCGACAAGCACCAGCTGTGCGACCCGGCCCTGGCCGCTCGTCTTCTCGGATACGGTCCCGCCGAGGTGCTCGGGGTCGGCCACCCGATCCTCACCAGCCCTCGGGGCACGCCGCGCCGCCCCCGAGTGCTCGGCTCACTATTCGAGTCCCTGGTGATTCAGAGTCTTCAGGTCTACGCCGAGGTCCTCAGTGCCCGGGTCTTCCACCTGCGCACCAAAGGCGGGCTCCAGGAGATCGACGTCATCCTCGAAGGAGCCGACCGTCGGGTCGTCGCCTTCGAGATTAAGGCGAGGGCCACCCCCAAGTCGGAAGACACCAAGCACCTGCGCTGGCTGCGCAAGAAGATCGGGCCGAGGCTCGCGGACGCAGTCCTGGTGACCACCGGTCGTCTGGCCTACCGGGACGAGGACGGGATCGCCGTCGTGCCGGCCGCCCTGCTGGGACCGTAGGACCTCGGCCGGCTCCAGACAGCCGCCCCAGCCCCGGCTCACAGGGGGTAGGCCGACGCCTTGCCTTCGATGGCCTCGGTGAGGTCGATCTCGCGCTCACCCAGACTGAAGCGGTAGCGGCCCAGGATCTCCAGGGGCTCGTCCTCAGCCGCCAGGAAGGCGCGCACGGCCTCCTTCTCCTCCTCGTCGAGCCAGGTCATCTGGTCCGACAGGCACCGGTAGCGGCTGGCCTCGGCCACGTCGCGCAGCCACTGCATCTGGGTGTCGTCCAGGAGGTTGCGGCGGTGGCGGAAGAAGACGACGTCGGGGTCGACCCCGATGACCCGCCCCAGCCAGAGCCGGTTGATGCCGGCGTGCAGGGCGTTGTAGGCCTTGGCATCGGATAAGTCGTCGGAGGCGTAGTTCTCCCACATGGGGGCCACGTCCGGGCCCACCCGCACCGCGTCGAGCAGCCCGATGGAGGGCATAATGAGCGCCCCGGAGCCCAGGAGGAAGGTCTCCTCCCCGGCGGTGTCGCGCACGAGCCGCAGCCCGGTGCGGTAGGCCTCCTCCCGGTCGATCTGGCGGTGGCGGTAGCCGGGGATGGCGGCGGCGTTGATGAAGTCGAGCTTGAGGTAGCTGAAGCCCCACCGGTGGACGATCTTGGCGATGAGCTTGCGCACGTAGGTCTGGGCGGTGGGGTGGGTCGTGTCCAGCGCGTAGTAGTCGCCGCCCCAGTTGGAGCCGGCCACGGCCAGCCCTCCGTCGGCGTTGTGGACGAACATCTCCGGGTAGTCGCGCACGGCCCGCGAGCCCGGCAGGGCGATGAAGGGCGCCACCCACAGGCCCGGCTGCATGCCGGCCTTACGGATGCGGGTCGCGGCGGCCTCCATGCCGTCGCCGAAGCTCTCGCCGGCCTCCCAGTCGCCGACCGCGGCCTCCCAGCCGTCGTCGATCTGAAGCGTCTTGAACCCCAGCTCGGCGACCTGCGGGATCTCGCGCTCGAGGGCCTCCTGCGAGATGGCCTCGTAGTAGGAGTACCAGGAGCACCACACGCTCTGCGGCTCGATCGCCCGGCCCCCCAGGCTCTCGCCGAGCTCACGCGCGTAGCGGGCCATGACGGCGGTGGCCGGGCCGGGCAGGATCACCCAGCGCGCCGGGTCGCCGGACTCGGTGAAGGCCTCCAGGACCGCGGTGTCGGCGCGCAGCCGCGGCGTGCGCCCATCCAGGCAGCCCACGAGCAGCGCCCCGGCGGAGTCCTCCAGGACCGCCATCCAGGCCGAGTGGTGGCGGACCGGATCGTCCCAGGGGGCGTCGTCGGCGGTCCGACGGCGCTGCTCGTTAGCGATACGCATGGGCGCCTCGCTCAGGCGGCGCCAGCCCGACGGCGACCAGGAGTTCTGGCCGGTGCGGTAGAACTCGCCGTCGCGCATGTCGTGCAGGAGGGTCAGGTGGGAGGCCTCGACGTAGACCGCGCCGGTGGCGCCACCGGCCCCGTGCTGGGTGGTCACCGTGCCGTCGCAGGCCAGGGCGATGCTGCGCCCGGTCAGGGTGATGTGGTGAATCATGCGCTCTCCTCGGCTCCGGCCTGTCCTGCCCGCGGGTCAGGTCCCCCTTAAGGCACCGGCACCGCCGGCTCGCACTGTACGTGCTACCGACCGTACAGACCGACATTTTCTTCAAAGATGACGCGGAGCCGCGTCGATTATGAAGATTCCGTCGGTAAGTGAGGATTGTGCTGCCCACGGTGGAAGTAGGCCGCCAGCTCCGCGTCGAGCTCGGGCACGTCGAAAGGCACGGAGCCCGAACGCAGGGACCGGGTGGCCAGCACGCCGGCTGCGACGGCGTCGCGCGCACTGACCGGGGAGACCTCGGTGGCCCCGCCGTCGCGCACGAAGCGCAGGAACTCGTCGATGGCGAGCTGGTCGGCGCTGTCGTGCCCGGTGCCCTCCTCGGCGATGACGTACTCCTGGGTGGCGCGCTCGGCGTAGTGCTCGGTGCGCTTCGTCCACACCTTGACGACGTCGCCGGCCCCGTCACCGAGGTTCTCGGCCCGGCCGCGGGTGCCGATGACCGTGTAGCTGCGCCAGTAGTCGGGGGTGAAGTGGCACTGCTGGTAGGAGGTCATGACCCCGTTGCGCATGGTCATCATGAGCATGGAGTGGTCCTCGACGTCGATGACGGGGTTGAGCCCGCCCACCTCGTCGGCGGGCCAGTGCTCGAGGCTGAACCAGTCCTGCATGACGGTACCGGCGCTCGTCCCGGCCGGGCGCCGCTCGGCCTCCCCGTAGACCATGAGCCCGCCCATACCGACGACGCGGGCCGGCGCGGAGTGAGCCAGCCAGCTCATGACGTCGATGTCGTGGGCGGCCTTCTGCAGCAGCAGGCCGGTGACGTGACGGCGCTCGGCGTGCCAGTCGCGGAAGTAGTAGTCGCCGCCGTTGCCCACGAAGTGGCGGCACCAGATGGCCTTGACCTCGCCGATCCGCCCGGAGTCGATGATCGACTTCAGCAGCCGCACCACCTCCATGTGGCGCATGTTGTGACCCACGTAGAGGCGGGTGCCGGTGCGTCGGGCCACCTCCAGGATGCGGTCGGCGGCCTCGATGGTGATGGCCAGGGGCTTCTCCAGGTAGACCGGGATACCGGCCTCAAGGAAGAAGCGGGCCAGCTCCTCGTGCGTGTCGTCAGGGGTGGTCAGGACGACGGCGTCGATCCCGTGCCCCAGCAGGTCGCGGTGGTCGGCCACGACCGCCACGCCCTCGGGCAGGAGGCGCTGGGCGCGCTCGACGGCGTCGGGGGCGGTGTCGGCCGCGGCGACGAGCCGGGCCGACACCGGTGAGGAGTCCGCGAGCGCGGCCAGGTAGCAGCGGGCCCCGATGCCGACGACACCGACCCGCAGCTGCCTTGATGCTTCAAGCACTCTGTCACCCTCAGCTCTTCTGGCGGGCCGCCCACCAGGAGCGCAGTGCCTGGCGGGCCAGGTCCTCACCGATCGGCCCCTTCTCCATGCGCAGGTCCATGAGGAAGCGGTAGGCCTCGCCGACGATCGGCCCGGGGGCCACGCCGAGCTCGGCCATGATCTGGCCGCCGTCGAGGTCCGGGCGGATGGCGGCCAGCTCCTCGGCGGCACGCAGGGCCTCGATGCGCTCCTCGAGGTCGTCGTAGGCGCGGTCCAGCATGGCGGCCTTGCGGCGGTTGCGGGTGGTGACGTCGGCTCGGGTGAGCCGGTGGAGGCGCTCCAGCAGGGGGCCGGCGTCGGTGGCGTAGCGGCGCACGGCCGAGTCCGACCAGGCGGCGTCGACGTAGCCGTGGAAGCGCAGGTGGAGCTCGACCAGCCGGGAGACGTCCTTGATGGTCTGCTTGTCGAAGCGCAGGGCCCTAAGGCGCTTGGCCGTCATGCGGGCACCGACGTGGTCGTGTCCGTGGAAGGTGACGGTGCCGTCGGGCAGGAAGCGGCGGGTGGCGGGCTTGCCGACGTCGTGGAAGATCGCGGCCAGGCGCAGCACCAGGTCGGGGCCGGGGACGGGTCCGTCGGGGCCGGTCTCCAGGTCGATGGCCTGGTCCAGGACGGTCAAGGTGTGCTCGTAGACGTCCTTGTGGCGCTTGTGCTCGTCGACGGTCTCACGCAGGGCGCTCAGCTCGGGCAGGACGACGTCGGCCACGCCGGTGTGGACCATCAGCTCCAGTCCGCGCCGGGGCCAGGGGCTGGTGAGCAGGCGCTCGAGCTCGGCGCGCACGCGCTCGGCGGAGACGATCTCCAGGCGGGAGGCCATCTCCTCCATGGCGGTCATGACGTCCATCTCGACGTCGAAGCCGAGCTGGGCGGCGAAGCGGGCGGCCCGCATGATGCGCAGGGGGTCGTCGTCGAAGGACTGCTCGGCACTGACGGGGGTGCGCAGGACGCCGGCAGCCAGGTCGGCCAGGCCGCCGCAGGGGTCGACGAGCTCGAGGTCGGGCAGGCGCAGCGCCATGGCGTTGACGGTGAAGTCGCGGCGGGTGAGGTCCCCGGTGAGGGTGTCTCCGTAGGTGACCTGGGGCTTGCGCGAACCGACCTCGTAGGCCTCGGTGCGGTAGGTGGTGACCTCCACGATGGTGGAGCCCTTGCGCGCGCCGATGGTGCCGAAGGCCCGGCCCACGTCCCAGGTGGTCTCGCCCCAGGCGGCCAGGATCTTCTCGGTCTGCTCGGGGCGGGCCGAGGTGGTCAGGTCCAGGTCGTGGGGGGCGACGCCGAGGAAGGCGTCCCGTACCGGCCCGCCGACCAGGGCAATCTCGTGCCCGGCGCGCACGAAGGCGTGCCCCAGGGCCGCCAGGGCGGGGGGCAGACCCTCGAGTGCCTGACGGGCCGTGGGTGTCAGGCCCCGGTTCTCAGCGGCATCCGGGGAGTCGACGGGTTCAGTGGGAGCGGGGTGCGCAGTCATCGGCCCAAGCCTGCCACGAACCCTCACCGGCGCGCCGTCGTCCTTGGCCTCAGCCACCCTGTGGTGAGGACCATCCCACGCAGCGGTCACGGCCGCCACCGACCGCCGCCACCCTCACGTCCGTCCGCGGATGGCGCAGTTGTGTGCGACGACGTACTCGGCCAGCGGCGCCCGGCGGCTCGAACGCCCTAGAGTGTCCCCATGCCCTCTCCACGCACTCGCACGCCCCGCGCCGGAAACCCGGCCCGCCGGGCGGGTGCGCGCGCCCTACCGATCGTCAACGAGACCAGTGCCGGCGGCCTGGTCGTCGACGTTCAGAACGGGCAGGCCTTCACCGCGGTCATCGCCCGGCGCAACCGGGGCGGGCGGCTGGAGTGGTGCCTGCCCAAGGGGCACCTGGAGGGCACGGAGACCCCCGAGCAGGCCGCGGTCCGCGAGATCATGGAGGAGACCGGGATCACCGGTCGGGTTCTTCGCCACCTGGCGACCATCGACTACTGGTTCGCCGGCCACGAGCACCGCGTCCACAAGGTGGTGCACCATTTCCTGCTGGAGGCGGTCAGCGGCACGCTGACCACGGAGAACGACCCGGACCATGAGGCCGAGGACGTCGAGTGGGTCGCCCTTGACGACGTCTCCCACCGCCTGGCCTACCCCAACGAGCGCCGTATTGTGGCCGCGGCCTGGGACATCCTGGTGGGGGATGGATGACGGGCACCACCTGTCTGTACGCGAAGGTGGTCACCACGCTGGGCTCCCGGCTGCGGAGCAGGGCGATGGTGACCATTGCCGCGCTGTTGGGTGTGGCCGGCCTGGTGATGTGGCCGGTGGCCGCTCTGCCCACGGCCGAGGCGGACCAGGGCTCCGGCGCGCTCCCGCTCGCGCAGTCCGCCGGGCTCTCCGCTGAGGTCGCACCGGCTGCCCCGGCAGCCCCGTCCACGACGTCGGCCCCCTCCACGGCCCCAGCGGCAGCGAACGAGAAGACCACTAACCAGGTGACCGTGAGTATCGACGCCCTGGCCCCCGAGGTGCTCCGCAGCGACCAGGACCTCAACCTGACCGGCACCATCACCAACGGAACCGCGCAGACCATCACCGGGGCGGACCTGGTGACCCGGGTGCAGCGATCCACGGAGTCCACGAGCCGGGGCCTGAGCAAGTGGCTGACCGGGACCGATGAGTCGGGACTGTCAGACCCGTTCACGGTCCCCCTGGGTCACGACCTTCAGCCGGGGGGCGTCTCCCAGTTCTCCATCACCATCCCCGCCGATGAGCTGCCGCTGAACAGCACTGACCAGTGGGGGCCGCGCGGCGTCTCCGTCGCCCTGGCGGCCCAGGACGTCTCCCTGGCCCAGGACCGCAGCATCCTCGTGTGGGACAGTGGTGCCCCCGTCGCACCGATGCGCATGACCGTCTTCCTGCCGGTCACCGCTTCCGCTCAGGAGATGGCGGTGCTGTCGGGCCCACGCACCCGGGAGCGCACGGAGGCCCTCAGTCGTATCCACAACCGGGTCCTCGGCCTGGTGAGCATGGCCGGCGACGGCGTCATCGCCGCCGTCGACCCGGCACTGGTCGAGGCCCTCGGTGTCACCACGGCCAGTCTCGAGCAGGCCGCCCGCAACAACAGCTCCCAGCCCTCCACGCCGGATGCCTCCCCTCAGGCGCCCCAGAGCACCGACTCCTCCGCGTCGTCGCCCCCGACCGCTCCGTCGACGACGGCCCCCTCGGCGAGCGCCGCACCGTCCCCGCAGACGGGGGGCAACGCCACCGCCTCACCGTCGGGCAAGGCCCCGCAGGTCTCCAACGAGGTCACTCAGCTCTCCGCGGCTCTCGCGCGGGCCATCCACTCCGACAGCCTGGTGGCTCTGCCGTGGGGCGACTCCGATACCGCGGCCCTGGCGCACCTGCAGCAGACGAGCCTCATTGAGACCGCCGCACGGCGCACCCAGGAGTCGGCCATCGTCAAGGCGGGGGCCCCGACGTCGGTGTCCTGGTTGGCCTCCAGCGTCGCGGACGCCACCACGGTCAATGCGCTGGCGCAGCCGGATTCGACCATCATCGCCTCACCGGAGTCCTTACCTCCGTCCGACGAGCTCACCTACACCCCCTCCAGTCTGGGCGCCTCCGGGAACCACGCGGTCCTGATCCCGGAGCAGTCCCTGTCGGGGGCGCTCACCGGCCAGGACGCCAACCCCACTGCCTCCGATCAGGGCGACTCGACCACCCAGAGCACCCAGGCCTCCGCACTTGACACCCGCCAGCTGCTGCGCGGGGACAGTGCCATCCTGGTCCGCCAGGCCCCGATGCTGGAGCGGGACATCGTCGTGGCGATGCCCCGCCAGGCCGCCTCCGCCGTGCAGTCATCGGTTGTGCGGGAGCGGGTGACCGCCCTGCGCTCCGTCCCCTGGACCCAGTCCCAGACCCTGGGCGCCCTCCAGGAGAGCGCCCAGCACGAGGTCGCGGCCGTGAACGAAGGCACCTCGCGGATCGAACGCTCCGAGTCACCGGACACGGTGATCGACGACGACGAGCTGTCCGCCGACACCTTCGCCGCCGCCGGCCGTACAGCCACGACCCTGCAGTCGATCTCCTCGGTGCTCTCCGAGCCGGCCGCGCTGCTGGGCGACTACACCGACCTGGAGGCGGTAGTCTCTTCAGCATCCTGGCGGGCCGACCCCGCAACCCGCAACGCCCAGGTTCCGGCTGCCGAGGCGGCCGGCGCCGGCGTCACCTCCTCGCTGGCCGCGGTGCCGTCGTCGACCATCAATCTCATCAGCTCCGAGGCACAGCTGCCTGTGCGCGTCGCCTCCTCCCTGGCCCAGGACGTCACGGTCCAGGTCTACCTGGTCTCGAACAACAAGCGCCTCCAGGTCCCGCGCACCACCACCGTGCGGGTCCCGGCCCACCAGCAGGCCAAGGTCACGGTGCCGATCCAGGCCGTCGGCTCGGGCGACGTCGCCCTGACGGTGCAGGTGCTCGCCGCCGACGGCACCACCGTGGGCACCCCCACCACCGTCAACATGCGAGTGCGTGCCGACTGGGAGGGACGCGGCACCGGCATCATCGTCGGGGTCCTGGTCTCCATCGTGGTGATCGGTACGGTGAGGACAGTACGACGAGGCCGCCGCACCGCAGTGGCCCCGGCTGCACAGGAGACGGCATGAGCATGATCAAGCACGCACGAGCCCGGCGCTCCCTCTCCCAGGGGCGCAGCCAGGCCTCCCTGGCGCGCTCCTCGGCCATCATGGCCTCGGGGACCCTGGTCTCCCGCATCCTGGGCATGGTACGCAACGCCCTGATCGTCATGGCGCTGGGCGCCACCGGCTCGGGGGCCGCCGACGCCTTCAACACGGCCAACAACCTGCCCACCTACCTGTACAACATGATGATCGGCGGGATCCTCAACGCGATCCTGGTGCCGCAGATCGTTCAGGCCCTCCGACGGCGCAACGGCGAGGAGGTCGTCAACCGTCTCTTGACCGCCGCGGCCACGCTCATGCTGGCGGTCACCTGCATCGCGACCGCGGCCGCGCCCCTCATCTTCACCCTCAACGCAAACTCCTTGGCCCAGGGGCAGTGGCGCACGCTGTCCTTCGCCTTTGCGTTCTGGTTCATGCCGCAGGTCTTCTTCTACGGCCTGTACGCCCTGTGGGGGCAGGTGCTCAACGCCCGCTCGAGCTTCGGGCCCTATATGTGGTCGCCGGTGCTCAACAACATCATCTCGATCGCCTCGATCCTGCTCTACCTCCATCTCTACGGTCGCTACACCACCGGTCAAGGAGCAGAGGTCTGGGACTGGAGGCGGATCACTCTCATCGGGGCGACGACGACCCTGGGCATCGCGGTTCAGGCGCTGATCCTCTACATCCCCCTGGTGCGCTCCGGGTTCCGGCCGCGCATCATCTTCGGGGTGCGGGGCCTGGGGCTGGGCAAGACCGTCAAGGTGGCCCTGTGGGCGCTGGCCGGGGTGGGCGTGGCCAGCCTGAGCAACTGGATCACCTCCAACCTGGGCTCCTACGCGGTCACGGCCTCCGAGCAGCCCGAGTACGCGAATGTCATCGTGCCCTCCACGACCATGTGGCTCAACGCCTACCTGGTGTACATGCTGCCCCAGTCCCTCGTGGTCACCTCCATCATCACGGCCCTGTTCACCCGGATGAGTGAGAAGGCCGCGGCCGGGGACGCCGCCGGGGTGCGCGAGGACCTCTCCCTGGGGCTGCGCTCGGCGGGTGTCTTCACGGTGCTGGCCACCGCAGGGATCTGCGTCCTGGCCGTCCCGGCCCTGCAGCTCTTCACCCCCTCGATCACCCTGCCCGAGGCTCAGGCCAGCGCCCCCATGCTCATCGCTCTGGCACTGGGTATCGTCCCGCAGGGGATCTGGTTCGGGACTCAGCGGGTGATGCTGGCCTACTCCGATACCAAGCGGCTGCTGCTGGCCGACGTCGTCGTCGGCGTCATCCCCGTGATCCTGTGCGTCCTGGCCTACTTCGTCGCCCCGGCCAACCACTGGATGACCTGGGCGGGCGCGGCCAACACGATCAGCCAGATCGGAGGCTGCGTGGTGGTCATCCCCATGATGCGCTCCCACCTGCCCAGCCTCGACGGCCGCAAGATCGTCACCACCCACCTGCGTCTCATCATGGCGGCGGCGCCCGCGGTCGTCGTCGGGATCCTGCTCAATGCGATGCTCGGTGACATCGACTCCGACTCCTCCCTGGCCAACATGACCGCGGCCCTCGGACACATCGCCGTCGTCGCCACCGTCATGTCGCTCATCTACCTGCTGATGGGGCGCGTCATCAGGATCGAGGAGATCACGGTCGCCTTCCGGCCCTTCTCGCGGATCCTGTCCACGCTCGGTCGTCGTCTGCCCGGCGCCCCCGGGCGGGCGGTCCTGGCGGCGGCGGCCTGGTTGTCACCGCCGCAGCCGCAGACCCAGGCGACTGCTCAGATGGCCGCCGTCCAGACGCCTCCGCCTCCGCCACCGCCGCCACCGGCTCAGGCGGTTTCAGGCCCCTCCAGTGCTTCAACGGGGGCGACGGCGCACGGTGCTGTTGGCTACACCTCCGGCGGCACCCAGGCGGTTCCGCCCGCACCGCCGCCGCCTGCGCAGGCGCATCCCCACTCCTGGGGACAGCCGGGTCAAATGGGGTCTCAGTACGCGGGTGGCCACCCGTCTCAGCCCGTGGCGGGCCACACCTATAACGGGCAGCCCGGTCACCGGCTCGCACCGCCGCCACCGGCAGCCTCGCAGGCCGCGGCCGCGCCACCACCCCCGAGCACAGGTGCCGCAGCCGGCTCCTCCCACCACTGGCACACCCCGGGGCACGTCCCGGCCAACGCTCCCGGGAGTATCCCGCCGTCACTGCCGCCCAGTATTCCCCCTTCCCGGGTGGCCACAGGGCGCTCCGCCCTCCACCCGTCATACAGTTCTGCCCACACGGGCCACATCACCCCGGTCTGGAGCCCGCAGACAGTTACGATGGGGTCAACTGGTTCAGATGGACAACCATCTCAAGGAAGGAGACGTATGTCGGAAGCGACGCCGATCGGCAGTGGCCGCTACGGGCTCCTGGGAACGCTGTCCACCACTTTGCCGCGCATTGTCAGACACCGTGGCGTCGACACGATCCTGGATCGAGACGTCACGATCCTGGTTCTCACCGACGCGACGCTTCATCGCGACAACGTCCTGGAGTCGGCCAGCAGGGCGGTGCTGGTCGAGGACCAGCGCCTCCAGCAGGTCTACGACGTCGAACGCGCCGAACCCTCCGTCATCGTCACCGAGCCGCTGACCGGACGCACCTTCTCCTCCCTGGTCTCCCGGGGCATGCCGCCGGAGCAGGCGCGCGCCATCATCGGTGAGACCGCGCAGGCGCTCGACGCCGGTGCTCGCAAGGGCCTGCACCACCTCAACCTGTCTCCGGAGTCCATCCGCGTTCTTCCCGACGGAAGGGTGAAGGTCAGTGGCCTGGGCATTGAGGCCGCCGCCCTCGACCTGGAGAGCCGGGTCGCCGGCCATGACCCCACAGCCGCCGACCGCGCCGATGCCCGCTCCCTAGTGGAGATCCTCTACTACGGTCTGACCGGCCGGTGGCCGGGCAAGCGCCCCGGTATTCCCTCCGCACCTCGACTGGGCGGTGTCCCGGTCAAGCCCTCCACGCTCGTGCCGGGAATCGACCCGGTCCTGGACGAGTTGTGCGAACGCACCTGGAGCAGCCAGCCCCCTATCTCCTCGGCGGAGGTGGCGCGCTCACTGGGCACGTGGGGCCAGGTGGCCGGCTACCACGAGTCCGGGCCAACACAACGCCCCTCGTCCCAGCACCCCTCGTCGAACGGCGGCGCCACCGGTGGCAGTGGCAGCGCAGCCGCGGGTGCGACGGCCGCCGTCAGTGCCGCGGGAGCCGGCGTCGCCAACGCGGCGCGCGGAGTCCTGGACAGGCTGCGGCGCAGCGGTGCGGGCAAGAGCACCACGGTCAGCGCGCCGGCAGGGCAGATGGCACCCTCACCGGTTCAACCGGAGTCGGCACCGTCCGTGCCCGCCGCCTCCGATGCACCTGCCGAGCAGACCTCCGTCATTGAGGCGGCCTCCGTTACCGCAACGCCGGCCACGCAGGCCCCTGGTCCGCAGCAGCCCGAGTCGGCGACTGCACAGAAGCAGTCCGCCGACGATGCCTACGTCCAGGTCACCGGGCCGACGAACCCGATCCCCAATGTCCTGTCGACTGCCTCCGAGACCGTTCCCGGGCCGGCACCAGTCCCGGTCGAGCCCTTCACCGGCAGCTTCCCGGCCTTCGATGACGACGAGGACGAGGAGATCGACCCCGAGGCCGCGCGCCGCGAGCAGCGCACGACCAGCTCGGTCCTGATCACCTTCGTCCTCATGGTTATCGCCCTGCTCGTGGTGGCCAGCTACATCGTGTACCAGACGATCGGCATCCCCTTTGCGGACAAGGACCGCGCGGCCGCTGACACCGTCCCGTCGGCCAGTGCTCAGGAGAACGGCGGTGGGGGCAGCCAGCAGCCCGCGCCCCAGCCGACTGCGGCCAAGCCGGAGATCGCGGGCGTGAACGTGGTCAACAACCCGAGCTCGCAGGCGGCCAACAACCAGCAGTACCTCGCCGACGGGGACACGAGCCGCCCCTGGTTCTCTCACAACAGCAGCAGCCAGAACCTGAGCCAGCCAATCGACATCGAGATCAAGCTCAAGGACCGCGCCAAGGTCTCTGAGATCGACTTGCAGGGCACCAACGACGGCGGGCAGGTTGAGGTCCGTGCCACGGACCTCAGCAACGCCGACGGCGGTACGGTCCTCGCCCAGGGTCCCTTCACCTCGGGGAGCACCACCCTCAAGGTCGACAACCCTCAGGAGGTCGATACCCTCGTCATCAGGGTGACCCAGCTGCCCAAGAACAGTGAGCCCGGCGAGTACCCCTACAAGGCAACAGTGACTGAGGTCACAATTAAATAAGACCTTCCCTGGGAACAGGCCGTACTGGTAACCAGTTACCTCAGGTAGCCGCGCACTGCGGCTCCCTATCCGCTCGTCAGGAGAGTCATGATTCACGACGTCGTCATCGTCGGCTCCGGTCCCGCCGGCTACACAGCTGCCATCTACGCGGCCCGCGCCCAGCTCAATCCGGTCATCCTGGCCGGTTCGGTGACTGCCGGCGGTGCCCTGATGAACACCACCGAGGTGGAGAACTACCCCGGCTTCATCACGGGCATCATGGGCCCTGAGCTCATGACCCAGATGCAGGAGCAGGCCGAGCGCTTCGGTGCCGACATCCGCTACGAGGACGTCACCGCCCTCGAGCTGGAGGGCGATGTCAAGCGCATCACCACCTCCGACGGCGCCTACGAGGCCCGCACGGTCATCATCTCCACCGGCTCGGAGCACCGGCACCTGGGCATCGACGGGGAGGAGCGCCTCTCCGGCCACGGCGTGTCCTACTGCGCCACCTGCGACGGGTTCTTCTTCAAGGATCAGGACATTGTCGTCGTCGGTGGTGGGGACTCGGCCATGGAGGAGGCCACCTTCCTGACCCGCTTCGCCCGCTCCGTCACAGTGGTGCACCGCCGCGACGAGCTGCGCGCCTCGGCTGTCATGGCCAAGCGCGCCCAGGAGGACCCGAAGATCTCCTTCGCCTGGAACTCGCGAGTCGTCGAGCTCCACGGTGAGGACTCGCTGACCGGTGTCACCCTGGAAGACACCGTCACCGGGGAGCACCGCCGGCTTAAGGCCACGGGTCTGTTCGTCGCCATCGGACAGGTGCCGCGCAGCGAGCTCGTCGCTGAGGCACTTGAGCTCGACGAGGCCGGATACATCAAGGTCGAAGCGCCTTCTCAGCGCACCCGCATCCCCGGGGTCTTCGCCTGTGGTGACGTCGCCGACCCCACCTACCAGCAGGCGATTACGGCGGCCGGTTCCGGCTGCCGCGCGGCCCTGGACGCCCAGCACTATCTGACCACTCTGCAGGCCTGAGGGCCGGCTGCCTCCACTCAGCGCAGGGCGGAGTCGGCACCGCCGACGTCGCATCGCCGGCCCCGTCCATCCTGACTCACCCACCCACAACGTTCGAGGAGAACAATCATGTCCGAGGCTCTCGCCGTCACCGACGCCACCTTCGAGGAGGAGGTCCTCAAGTCCGAGGTGCCCGTCGTCGTCGACTTCTGGGCCCAGTGGTGCGGCCCCTGCCGCCAGATGGCGCCGATCGTGGACGAGGTCGCCGCTGACTTCGGTGACAAGGTCAAGTTCGTCAAGGTCGATGTGGACGCCAACCCGGCCACGGCCCGCTCCTACGGCGTGCGTTCCATCCCGACCTTCGCGGTGGTGCGCGACGGCGAGGTCTTCCACCAGTTCGCCGGCTCGCGCCCGAAGGCCTCCTTCAAGGCCGAGGTGGACAAGGTCCTGGCCTGAGCCCGGGGCTTCACCCACTCTTCTCATTCTCACATATTGGCCTCACCGAGCCGCCCCTCGCAGGCGGCTCGGTGAGGCCAATACGCTATCCCGCCGGTTGTCTGATGTCTGGTTCCGTCGTCGGGCGGGCTGTCACCGCATCTGACACAGCATCTGTCACCCGCGGTCACGGCCCCGTAGAATCGCACCGGATTCGCACGCGGCACCAGGGCATGCGACACGGCAAGAAGGCGGCACATGCAGCACATCCAGTACATCTCCACCCGTGGCCAGATGGCGGCAGCCGGGTTCACGGACGTCCTTCTGGCGGGGCTGGCGCCCGACGGCGGCCTGGCGGTACCGAGCCGTCTGCCCGTCCTGAGCCCCGAGCAGATCGAGGCCTGGAGGCCTTTGGGCTACGCCGACCTGGCCACGGAGGTCATCGGCCTGTTCGCCACCGACATTCCCCGGGAGGACCTCGCCGAGCTGACCCGGGCCGCCTACGGAGCGGAGAGGTTCCCCCAGCCGGTCGTCCCTGTCACCGGGCTCGACGACGTCGCCGACGGCCTGACCCTCGTGGGCCTGTCCGAGGGACCGACGATGGCCTTCAAGGACCTGGCCATGCAGTTCCTGGGGCAGGCGATTCCCTATGTCCTGGCCAGGCACGGCCAGGTTCTCAACATCCTGGGCGCCACCTCCGGAGACACCGGTTCGGCGGCCGAGCACGCCTTCAGGGGGCAGGAGGGCGTCAGCGTCTTCATGCTCTCGCCGGCCGGCCGCATGAGCCCGGTGCAGCGCGCCCAGATGTACACGCTGCAGGACGCCAACATCCACAACATCGCGGTGCGCGGTGTCTTCGACGACTGCCAGGCGCTGGTCAAGGCGCTGAGCAACGACGCGGAGTTCAAGGGCGCCCATCACCTGGGCGCCGTCAACTCCATCAACATCGGCCGCATCGCCGCGCAGGCCGTCTACTACGTGTGGTCCTGGCTGCGGGTCACCGACGCGGTGGAGGAGGGGCGCCGCGCCGGCTACCGGGTCGATGTGTGCGTGCCCTCGGGCAACTTCGGCAACATCTACGCCGGCTTCCTGGCCCGGTCCATGGGGGTGCCGATCCGTCGTCTCATGCTGGCCACCAATGAGAACAACGTGCTCGAGGAGTTCTTCACCACCGGCATCTACCGACCCCGTTCGGCACAGGACACTCTGGCCACCTCCAGCCCGTCGATGGACATCTCGAAGGCCTCCAACCTGGAGCGCTTCATCTGGGCGCTGCTGGGCCCCGAGGTCTTCGTGCAGCGCTGGGCGGAGCTGGAGACCACCGGCGTGCTCGACCTGCGCGATCAGCTCCCGCGCATGCGCGAGGAGTTCGGCTTCGTAGCGGGCACGTCCTCGCACGCCGACCGGCTGGAGGCCATCCGCACCGTCAAGGAGCGCTCCGGCCGGCTCATCGACCCGCACACGGCCGACGGCATCACGGTCGCTCTGCGCATCATGGAGCCCGGTTTCCCCACGCTCGTCATGGAGACCGCCAAGGCCGCGAAGTTCCCGCAGACAGTGGCCGAGGCACTCGGGAGCGAGCCGGAGACTCCCGACGTCGTCGCCGATCTGCTCGCCCGGCCCCAGAAGGTCGAGACGATCGACAATGAGGAGGCCCCCTTGCGCGCCCTTATCGAGGAGCGTGCCCTGAGCTGATGACCAACGACCCGCGAGGGTTCTGACCCTTACCGCGCCGCGCATCGTGCCCACGATGCGCGGCGCGTCCTTGTCAGGCCCACACGCCGTCCCGACGACGAGCCGACGAGCGTGTTTCACGTGAAACACCGCGGTTTGCTCCTGCCCGCTCCGGCTGCTGAGCACCGCTGTGTCCGTGGCAGACTTAGGTCCACGGACACATCAGTGGCGACCAAGGAAGGACCGCAGGTGAGTGAGAGCAGTAACCAGGTGAAGGGCAACCGACTTGACCCGTGGCTGGACAGCTATGCGGCACGAGCCCACGGTCTGCGTGCCTCGGAGACGCGGTCCCTGTTCGCCGTCGCCTCCCGCCCCGAGGTCGTCTCCCTGGCCGGTGGAATGCCCAACCTCAAGGACCTCCCGCTGGAGCGCCTGGCCGAGGCTACCGCGCGGATGATCCGCAAGGACGGCGGCCAGGCGCTGCAGTACGGAAACGGTCAGGGACTGCCGCGGCTGCGCGAGCAGATCACCGAGGTCATGGCCCTGGAGGACATCAGAGCCGACCCGGAGGACGTCATCGTCACCACCGGCTCTCAGCAGGCCGTCGACATCGTCACCGAGCTCTTCGTCGACCCCGGTGACGTCGTCCTGACCGAGGCGCCTACCTACGTCGGCTCGCTGTCGATCTTCGCGACATACCAGGCCGACGTGCAGCAGGTTCCCATTGATGCCGGGGGCGTCATCCCACAGGCCCTGGAGGAGACGATCGTCCGCCTCACGCGCGAGGGGCGCCGTATCAAGTTCTTCTACTGCCTCCCCAACTTCCACAACCCCGCCGGAGTGACCCTCACCGAGGAGCGCCGTCGGCAGGTCGTTGAAATCTGCCGACGCCACCACATCCTCATCGTGGAGGACAATCCCTACGGTCTTCTGGGCTTCGAGGGGCAGACCTACACCGCGCTCAAGACCCTCGCACCCGACGACGTCGTCTACCTGGGCTCCTTCTCCAAGATCTTCGCTCCGGGATACCGCGTGGGCTGGGCGGTAGCCCCGCCGGCCGTGCGGGAGAAGATGAAGCTGGCCTCCGAGGCGGCGATCCTGTGCCCGTCATCGGTGGGTCAGTTCTCGATCTCCATGTACCTGGAGCAGTTCGACTGGAAGCAGCAGATTGTGGACTTCCGGGCCATGTACCAGAAAAGGCGCAACGCCATGGTCTCGGCACTGGAGGAGTTCCTGCCCATGTGCCACTGGAACGTGCCCGACGGCGGCTTCTACGTGTGGGTCGGGCTCCCTGAGGGACTCGACGCCAAGGACATGCTGCCGCGCGCGGTCACGAGCCTGGTCGCCTACGTCTCCGGGACGGCCTTCTACGCCGGCGGCAGGGCGGGGCAGGACCACCTGCGACTGTCCTTCTGCTATCCCGAGCCCGCCGAGATCCGTGAAGGGGTGCGCAGGCTGTCCGGCGTCGTGACCCGTGATCTCGAGCTGCTGAGCCTGTTCGGACCCACCCACAGTCCCCATCCGTCCGAGGGCGTCCACGCGCCCGCACCCGACCAGATCTGAGGTTGACGATGAACCAGTCTCCACTCCGTATCGCTGTGCTCGCCGGCGGATTGAGCCATGAGCGCGACATCTCCCTGCGCTCAGGGCATCGTGTCGCCCAGGTGCTCAAGCACCTCGGGCACACCGTCCTCGTCCTGGACATCGACGCACGCACCATTGGATCGCTCAAGACCTTCGGGCCCGATGTCGTATGGCCCTTGGTTCACGGCGGCCCCGGGGAGGACGGGGGGCTTCAGAATGTCCTCATCTCGCTGGGACTGCCGTATGTCGGCACGCACTCGGACGGCTGCCAGAGGGCCTCCTTCAAACCGACAGCCAAGGCGAGCGTGCGCACCGGAGGAGTGATTACTCCTGACTCGTTAACGCTTCCACAGTCCTATTTCAGTCAGTTGGGGGCTCAGGAGGTTCTCACCGTCGTCGCAGGTCATCTGGGACTGCCGGTGGTGGTGAAGCCTCATCAGGGAGGCTCCGGGCTTGGCGTCTCCTACGCATCGACGGCGGACGAGCTGCGCTCCGCGATGGTGGCGTGCTTCGCCTACGACGAGCGCGCCCTCATCGAGCGTTACATCGCCGGGACGGAGCTGGCAGTCTCCGTCGTCGATACAGGAGAGGGGCCACGTGCGCTTCCCCCCGTTGAGGTCGTCACCGATGGGCGGTACGACTTTGATGCGCGATACAACCCGGGCCGCTCAGAGTACTTCGTTCCGGCTCGACTGGATGACGCGGTGATAGAGAAGGTGAAGACCACGGCTGTCACGGTTCACACCACTCTCGGGCTGGGCAATCTTTCGCGCACCGACCTCATTCTCGATGACGAAGGAACGCCGTGGTTCATCGACGTCAACGTCATTCCCGGAATGACGGAGACGTCCCTGCTGCCCATTGCCGCCAATGCGGAGGGCTCCTTGGAAGAGCTGTATGACGCGTTGGTGCGAAACCCGCTGGTTCATCCGTAACGTCGGCTCGGTTTCACGTGAAACGGTGGCTCCACTCATGTCGAGTGGAGCCACCGCTGTATTCGGTCGACGTTCCGCAGGGCCGTCGAACTGACATCACCATCAGCGCCTTCTTCTCAACAACGCTCCATCATGAGTAACCGGAGGGCGTGCGGTTTCACGTGAAACCGGATGCGGTGCGGGTCGTCATCGCCCTGGTGGGGCACGTGTGCTGCACGGTCGTCGAGGCAGGCCGCTTTTGGAACAGGGCAGGGGTTGGGGTCACTCGGACTTGCCTCGACACCCCACCAGAACGATCTGTGTTGGCACCGCGCCCGGAAGACGGAGCATCGAGACACACTGGATTCTCAGTGTTTCACGTGAAACCTACATCTGAGCTTTCCGTACCCCGTGCCAATGGAAGGGACTCTACGGTTCCTTCGTTCGGTGAGCGGCGTGCTTCGAACGCATGGCGCCGCCACCCTCGTTCATCTGCTTCGAGCTCGACGCATGGGAAACAATGATGCCCACCGCGTCACAGGTATGGACTCATTGGGCATATACGGGCGCCAGCCAATCGGGAGATGGAGCATACACACTCAATGCAGCACGTTCATGTTTCACGTGAAACCAGGCGTCGACCGCACCCACTGGCCGATTCAGCGTGTCTCAGCAACGTTCACTAGGCACGCACCCTTCTCCCATTCACCATCTCGTCGTGTCCAGTTGAGCGACCCGGGGGGTCCGCTAGCGCGGTGATGCATCTGGCATGCCCAGCATTCCGATGACGAGGTCCATGCGGTTGCTACGAGGACACAGGAAACGTCGGGCTCAGGAGAACCGGACACGAATCGGACCTCACTATCGACATGGGGCAATACCGATGGCAAGGTCGACGCACAGACAAGTACGAGATACACACTCGCCACTCACCAAAGACCGATGGCGCATCTCTTTGTTTCACGTGAAACCTGCCGCCGACTGCAGCCTCACTCGATTCCTACCCGTACGGACGTGGGCCTCATGACGGGAGAGGGGACCCGGTGCCAACCGGGAGAGTGCACCTATCCGTGTATGAACCGAGTCGGCGTGACACCCATCGGTTCTCATATGGGAGCGCTCCTCCCCGGAGCAGGGGTACTCCAAGCCAGCAAGTATCGTCGCCATAGATCGGCTTCGGATGGAACATGCTCATGCCCATTCCAGCCACGGTTCTGCCTCCGAGCGCTACGCTCTGTACCGACTCGGCGCGTTGCTATTGATCGATGACGATTGCCGTCCTCTGTCCCTCCTGCCCTGATAGCGGGCAGTCGAGCCAAAGATGATTCCCTTCCTGAGCAGTTGGGGAAGGGCTTCGAAGGGCCCGCCGCTTCCTGTACCTGCTCATGAAGCCCGGCGTATGGCTCAACAACGATGGCAACTAGCATCTGCGGTGTCCACTCCACCTCTCCCACGCGTACGGTCGATCGGCATGCCCGCGGCCCCCCCCTATTTCCCTCTGCGCCATTCACCGCAGGCGTCTCACACCGGAACGCTCCGGCTACCACCTACCCTGTTCATCTCGCGGTTTCACGTGAAACATACTCCGAGTCATCGCGTTGGTATGGCGACAGCACAGACGAGATCCCGCTGTCCCGTCCGCGCGGTCAACCTCAAGCGCCGCTGCGCAGGCGCCGTATTCCCAAACCGAATGTGGGAATCCAGCAACCTACTGCACGGCTCCGTGCCGAGTGACGACACTCAACGCATGAGATCAGGTGCACTACGGACTTCTGTTCTTCGCGTCAGAGCGTGCATGAGATCCCACATCGTATTCATCGCTCGACAGAGGACCGGTAGCTCCCCCAGGGAAGGGGCCAGAGCATCCCGTTCCCGCAAGCCACTATGAACCCCAGACGCATTGACGTGACTTCCACCGACCGAATCAGTACGAGAACGGTCCTTCGGCGACTCGCTGCTGGTTTCACGTGAAACCGGCCCACAGCCCCCAGGAAGTGCACACCATGCCTGCCCCTTCAGTCCGGCGGTGCACGTCGCGACTATCGGATTCGCTGTGCTTCCCCAATGCACGGCAACTCGATCAGCACATGCCAAAGCAGATGTATCTTCCACACTCTTCCATCTCAGCACAACGCCTTCCATCCATCGGACGCGACGTACTCGACGGCCAACCTTCAGTATCCACATAGCAGCGGCGTCCGGCTCGTCCTCACGTGCTACAGCACATGACGGGTCTACCTCCGGGAAGGAAAGTCCATCAGTCCATCAACGCCATCCGGCAACTTGAAGTCACGGACTCAGTGCTCAGTTCCGTCTGCAGAGACTTGTGGAGCACTCCCGGCGGAACCTTCGCCATTGGTTTCACGTGAAACCAGCCCCGGCCCCGAGAAACGGCTGCCATGCCGCCCACTCCAGTCAGGCGGCGCACGTTGACACAATCGGATTTGCCGAGCTTCTCTAACAGACGGCACGCGATCTGCCCCGCCCAAAGCAGATGTATCTGCCACGTTCTTCCGTGGCAGCAGTAGGTCGCATCCCGTCGGGCACGATGTATTCAACGGGAGACCGCTACCGGGCACTGGGAGGCGGCATCAAGTTGCTCCTCACGGGCTACGGCATACGCCCTACCTGACTCCGAGGAGGGAGAGGGCATCACATCTCATCAGCAGCATGGAATCAGGCTTCTGCGCTCGGTAACGTCTGCAGAGTCTCACAGAACATTGCCGTCAGACGCTTCACCGTTGGTTTCACGTGAAACCTGCTTACGAGCATGATGTTGGCATCACGGCAACGTCACCATCACCCTGCAGCCCTCGCTGTCAGGAAAGGTCGGCACGGTGCACCCCTTGTCTGTGCCCGTATGCCCGATACAACTGTGAGTACCCAGTAACCTCACGCATATCGCAGCACTGCGCCACCATACTGAACGCCGGTATTAACGGCGTGCTCTGGGCGCCAACCGATGCAGTACAGACAACATGAGCGACCCGAACACACCTCACTGCTAATGTGAGAACCGGTGCCTCCCCCGGGGAAGGAGCTGAGGCATTATCCGCCCGCTATTCATCGATACGTGCGCACGAGCGCCATGTCGACTAGAAGAGCCTCAACGAAAGCCACCCTCCATCGACGCTCTTCTGGTTTCACGTGAAACCAGCGTTCACGAGGATTCGGTATGAGTTCCCCTGTGTACTTTCCTCCGCTGTTCGTGGCCGACACACTGAGGTCAGCCTGGCCCTGCGGTCGTGCGTCCCACCGGGAAGCAGCATTCTCCGGCCGCCAATCTGCTTGGCCACGACAACGCAGTGATGCCCAGCAGAGCACCACCCCTACCCCACGGGGAGGGGAGGCAGCTCGACCCGCGGTTTCACGTGAAACCGCGGGAATCCCCAGTCTCCCCGCTACCGACGGAACCGACGTCCCGGAGCAATCAACGACGCATAGGCTCATGACAACGAGCTCAGCATTTCAGGACCCAACGCCCCCGCTCTTCAGGCGCTGCCGAGGTGTACGGAGACCGCATCTGGCTAGGGATGCAAACATCCCACGTCGGTTCTGAGCGGTCTGGCAACGACTCTGAAGAGCGTCTACTCGTACAGCCTCATCCGACCGACACCGTACAACCCCTTCCGGGACCGTTGGGGCTCTGTTCCTTCCATTACACGCTCCTCCGTTGCCGCCTCGGAAGCACGTCGACCAACATCAGCTACGCCTCACTACGGTCGCGCGACACAGCTTCCGCGGCGGCGCGACAACCACTTCCCGTGTTTCACGTGAAACCTCGGGAGTCCCAGCGCCTGTCTGTTTCTGATCTCCTCACTTCTGAGACTCTGCTCGGGTAGGAGCGTGGGATGGTTGTTCACTATCTCGAGGTGAGCCAACAAAAGCATCTGACGAAGCATCGGCGTTCATGGAGCCAACATCACCCCCACTTCCACGCCGCGAACCAAAGGCGGCCGGAGGTTTCACGTGAAACCGAAGGTCGCATTCCAACGATGCTCCCTTCTCACTTTGACGGCGGAACCGTGACGGTCAGCGCTGCGGACACCGAGCCGTGTACCTGATCGACCCTGCGGGGTCACGGAGGCGAGGCCAGGCGTTCTCAACCTGGGTCCGGCCGCTTTCCTCTGCTTGGCCTCTCCAGCGCCCGAGCACCGGCCCGAGGTAAAGGGTCCACGCCGTCACCGAACCGCCTCCCTGGGGCCAACCCGCTCCGCGAAGTGCGGGACGCACTGGTCAGGGCTCGTGCGTACTTCACGACAGTCCCAGGCAACGCCCCAACCAGCGTCTCAGATGTCACGGCACTCGAAGCACTCAGAAGTCATGACGCAGCACAACATTCCCTCCTCAGCGCTGCAGACCGTTCTCCGTCGTTCACATGCCTCAACAATGACGTACAACCCAGTGTCCACGTGTTTCACGTGAAACCTGGGCTGTCCCATTCAAGTACCACCCGCGACACCTTTCAGCTCACCACGCATCATGGGACAACCAAAGAGCGCGGCTGTGTTTCACGTGAAACACGGTGTGGACGCCCGTAGCACCCAGCCGAGTGCCCACCCCATTTCGGTAGAGACAAGGGTGGGGCCGAAACACTCAGTGTCTCGGCCCCACCGTGAATCGCACGATCAGAGCAGGTTACTCCTCATCAAGAGACGTCCCCGGCGCCAGCGCGTCAACCAGCCGAGCAAGGTCCTCATCGCCCGCGAACTCAATGGTGATACGCCCCTTCTTCGCTCCACGTGTCACCTTCACGCGAGTGTCAAAGGCATCGGAAAGCCGAGTGGAGAGTGCCGGGAGAGGGGTACTGCGAGCGCGCAAGACCTTCGGCTGATCTGATCCCGGCTCAGGTTCCTCATGAAGCGCCACGAGTTCCTCTGTGGCACGCACCGAAAGGCCCTCGGCCACCACGCGCTGAGCGAGTCGCTCCATCTCCGCCGCGTTGGGGAGACCCAGAAGCGCGCGGGCATGTCCTGCCGAAATGACGTTTGCAGCGAGCCGGCGCTGCACCAGCGGTGGGAGCTTCATGAGGCGCAACGTGTTGGAGATCTGGGAACGCGACCGGGCAATTCGCTCGGAGAGCTCCGCGTGGGTGCACTGGAAGTCCTCCAGCAGCTGCTGGTAGGCCGCGGCCTCTTCCAAGGGGTTGAGCTGGACGCGGTGCAGGTTTTCCAGCAGGGCGTCACGCAGCAGATCCACATCTTCGGTATCCCGGACGACCGCCGGAATGGTCTCCATTCCAGCTTCCTTGGAAGCGCGAAGACGACGCTCACCCATAATGAGCTCATACCGAAGCTCCTCTCCCGGAGCGGTCGGCACCTGGCGCACCACGATCGGCTGTAGCAGACCCACTTCTGCAATCGAGGCCGCCAGTTCGGCGATATCGTCCTCGTCGAAGACCTGCCGAGGCTGACGGGGATTCGGGTGGATCAGCTCCACCGGAATCTCAGCGAAACGGGCGCCCGGGACGGGAACGAGGTCAGCAGCGTCCGTATCCGCTGTCTTTTCCTCGGCGTCGGTCACGTCGGGCTCCTCAGTTCGAGCGTCAGATGACGCCGCCGATAGGTTCTCCTCAGTCTGCTTTTTCTCAGACCCGGAGTCGCCGTGATCAACAGCCACAGCCTGCTCCTCCTCTGTTTCACGTGAAACATCGGGGACCACCGGCGTTGATTCCGGCTGAGGGACCGACGTCGAAGCAGTCTCGTCCTGGACATCCTCCACCGGGGAGGCCTCACGCGAAGACTTCTCCACCGCAGCGGACACTGTCTTCGTCGCCTTCGCGGTCGCTCGCTTCGGTGCGGCCGACGGCGTCCGCTTCGTGGAAGCAGCAGTGGACGACTTCTTTGTGGACTTCTTCTCCGTCACCCGAGCAGCAGTCGCCGAATCAGGCGTGGTTTCACGTGAAACCGACTTCGTCTGCTTGCCCTGTGCAGCGGTCTTGGAGGCAGTCGTCGAACGAGTCGAGCGGCTCTTGGAGCCACGCTTCCGCTGAGACGGAGCCAGGAGAGTGGCGGTCAGATCGCGAGTACTGCGCGCCTCGGAAGCCGACTCAGGCTCCTCCGCGACATGCTTGGCATGGGAGGCCGCGTCATCATCACGTGACTCGTCCTTGCGCGAATCGGGGAAGAACACATCGGAAGGACGAGACGCAGCAGGTACTTTCTCTTTCTGCGCCTCCGGAATCAGCGCCTGCAGACCCCGTCCGAGTCCGCGCCGTTTCTGAGCCATCAGGCTTCCTCGCCTTCAATTCGGGGAGCGCCCCGCAGAGCGACCTCACGAGCCATTTTCTTGTACGCAATTGCGCCGGTGGACCGGGGATCCCAGAACACCACAGGAGCACCGAAGGAGGGGGCCTCGGCAACACGGATGGAACGCGGCACCTTGGTGTCCAGCGTCGCATCAGGGAAATAGGAACGAACTTCGGACTCCACCTCACGGGCAAGGGTGGTGCGTCCGTCAAACATGGTGAGCACAATCATGGAGACTCCCAGCCCCGGATTGTGAATGCGCGCGATCCGGTCAATGGAGCGCGTCAGCAGGGCGAGGCCTTCAAGAGCGTAGTACTCGGCCTGCATCGGAATGAGAACCTCGTCAGCAGCGACGAAGGCGTTGATCGTCATAATGCCGAGGCTCGGCGGGCAATCGATGATGACGTAGTCAAGGGGCTCCAGACCGTCGGTTTCACGTGAAACCAGGTAGTCCACCAGCGCACGCCGCAGACGTGACTCACGCTCAGCAGTGGAGATGAGCTCAATCTCAACCGCAGCCACGTCAATAGTCGCGGGTACGCACCACAGGGACTCGCAGAATCGCGTCTTAGCGACGACATCCTTGATCGGCATGGAGTCAACGAGGACGTCGTAGATCGAGGCACTGTCCTCATCATGCTCCACCCCCAGTGCAGTGGAGGCATTACCTTGAGAGTCTGCATCGATGAGCAGGACGTGTAACCCGCCTTCAGCTAAAGCCGCTGCAAGATTCACTGCCGTCGACGTCTTTCCGACGCCGCCTTTCTGATTGGCGACTGCGATGACACGAGTCCGCTCAGGATGTGGGAACTCTCCACCCGCTACCTCGTCTAACGCGAGGTGCTCGGCCTGGAGCTGATCGAAGATAGACGATCCGGACAAACCTGCTTCTCCTCGGACGGTGACCCAACAGCCCGAGCCAGTCGGGCAGTTACGAGTCTACGCGAGCAGGTCGATCCTTACGCGTTACACCGAACGCGCGCCGTATCTCAACGGTTCTTCGGGCGGCGAATCTCAACCACAGCCGTCGTTTCCTCGCCGGCAGTGACAACCTCATGAACAACAGCAACTGATAACTTTGCCTTTTTAATGACATACTTGGCGTCGTCGACCTCATCTTGTGCCCGCATGCCCTTGAGGGCCAGCAGGGCACCCCCCGGTCGGAGCAACGGCGCCGTCAACCGCACCAGCTTGGACAGGTTCGCCACCGCACGAGCCGTCACCACGTCATAGCGGTCCTTGACCTCCTCGGCCCGGGCCCGCCGGATGGTCACATTGTCCAGGTCCAGCTCCTCGACGACGTCGGAGAGCCACTGGGTGCGCCGCTCCATCGTCTCAATGAGCGTCACGTCGAGGTCGGGGCGCAGCAACGCGACGACGATGCCGGGAAAGCCGGCCCCGGAGCCCACGTCGGCCACGCTTCCCCGGGCCGGTAGGAAGGGGACCACGGCAGCCGAGTTGACGATGTGCCGGGTCCACAGGCGGGGAAGCTCACGCGGCCCCACGAGACCACGCAACTCACCCTCCTCAGCGAGCATCTGCGCGAAGTGCTCCGCTGCGGAGAAGGAGACCCCGAAGATCTCCCGCATCTCCGCCGTCGGCTCCTCCACCTGGGCCCGCTGCTCCTCACTCATGCTCAGGCCTGCTCCGAAACGGAGTCGTCAGCCGCGTCCTCGGCGCCCTCGTCCTCGTCAACACCCTCCTCATCGGCGGGCAGGACCACGACGTACCGGTGCGGCTCAGCGCCCTCGGACTCGGAGACCAGCCCGGCGGCGGCGACGACGTCGTGGCACACCTTGCGCTCGAAGGGGTTCATCGGCTCAAGACTGACGGCCTCTCCCGAGGTGAGGACCTTGGTGACCGCCTCCTGGGCGACCTTGGTCAGCTCGGTACGCCGATCGGCGCGGTAGCCGTTGATGTCGAGCATGAGCCGGGAGCGGTTGCCGGTACGTGCCTGGACCGCGAGGCGGGTCAGCTCCTGAACGGCCTCGAGAACCTCCCCGTCGCGTCCAACGAGGTCGGCGAGCTCGCGCTCGTCACCCTCCTCGGAGGCGACCACGGCAATGGAAGCGCGTCCGTGGTCAATGTCGATGTCGATGTCACCGCCCAGGTCGGCGATGTCGAGAAGCTCCTCGAGGTAGTCGGCGCCGATCTCACCCTCCTCCTCGAGACGCGAGACAGTGTTGCTCACGGGGTTGCTCACGGGGCTGCTCACGGCGTCCTCAGCCGTCTGGTGGGAACTGTGCTGCTCACTCATCATGTCATCCGTATCTGTCATGGGAACCGGGTTGTCTAGCCGCTGAACACGAGTCAGCGGTTGTGCTTCTTCTTGGCCTGGGCCTTGCGTCGGGCCGCCGCCTCGCGACGCTGACGGGCTCGGCGCTCATAACGACGTCGAGCGATCTCCTCATCGCTGAGGCCACCACTCTTGGACGATGTCGAGCCCTTGTCCTCATCGGCGTCCTTCAGCTGCTCGACATCGGAGTCCTGGGCGAAGGCCTCGCTGCGGGACTCGCCCTGACCGCCTGACTTCTTCTGCCGGTTCTTGCGCACCGGCTGTACCCGCTGGCCTCCGGTGCGCCCCTCAGCCTCGGCCTTGGCGATCGCCTCAGCTCGTTCCTCCTCCTCCAGGGAGGGCAGTCCCTTGCGGGCCCGCTTGGCATTGATGCGGGCGCGGTACTTCTTCTCGGCCTCGCTTCCGGGAGCGGGCATGTTGCGGATGGTGAAGAACTGCTGGCCCATGGTCCACAGGTTGGAGACGACCCAGTAGACGAGCACACCGATCTGGAAGTTGACGCCGGAGACGGCGAAGATCACCGGCATCACGTACAGCATCATCCGCTGGGAACGGATCATGGGGTTGTCGGAGTTGAGGGACTCCGTCGACATGTTCTTCATCGACAGCTGCGCCATGGTGTACCACTGCGTCACCGACATGATGATGATCATGGCGACCGTGACGATCTTGACCTGCGTGTCGGAGCTGCTCATGAAGGAGGAGGACAGGCTGGCTCCCAGGACGCTGGAGGCCTGAACCTGCTCGGCCAGCTGCTGCGTGAGCGGACCGATCGAGGGACGCCCATAGGTGCCACCGGCGACGGCCCCCAGGGAGGCCAGCACGCGGAACAGGGCGAAGAAGACGGGCATCTGCACCAGGATCGGCAGGCAGGAGGCCAAGGGGTTGGTCCCGTGCTTGCGATAGAGCGCCATCATCTCTTCGTTCATGCGCTGACGCGACTCGGGGTCCTTCTTGCCCTTGTACTTGGCCTGAAGGGCCTGCAGCTCGGGCTGGAGGAGCTGCATCCCGCGCGAGGCACGGATCTGCTTGACGAACAGCGGCATGATGAGCAGCCGCACCACGATCGTCAGACCAATGATGGACAGCACCCAGGCAATACCCGGCCCGTCGGGGAACCCGATGAGGACCAGGGCCTTGTGGATCGTGACCATGACCCAGGCCACGGCCACCTTGAGGGGCCACAGCAACGTGTCCATCCGTACTCCTTGTATGAGGGTTCTCGTGCGAGAGGTATCAGTGTGGGCTCAGGGGCTGAGCCGGCGTCGTGTCCACTGGTTCAGCGGGCTCGGTCAGGAGTCCTCGACCATGAACCTCGGAACGTCACGGGGATGGTGGTATCGCCACTGCCCCTTGTCCGGGACATGATCGACTCCACCAGGGGTCAACGGGTTGCATCGCAGCAGACGCCACAGGGCCAGCAGCATGCCCTTGATCGGACCGTGCACCTCCAGCGCAGTGACGGCGTAGGCCGAGCACGTGGGGTAGTAGCGACAGGAGGCCGGCAAGGCCGGAGAGATGAAACGCTGGTAGAAACGCACCGGAGCCACGAGGACTCTTGTCAGCCATCCGCTCATCGCTCACCCGCGACCTGCCGGCTCACCGCCGGCGCCCTTCGGCCCGATGCTCCCGGCACCGGCTCAGAAGCCGATCCAGGTCCCGTCCCAAGGTGCTGCTGTCGGCGCCGTCGGCACCTGCCAGTCCGCGCACAACCACGCGGGCCCCCGGTTCCAGGGAACCGAGCCGCTGCGCCATGAGGGCTCGCACCCGACGCTTGATGCGGTTGCGGCGAGTCGCCAACGGGACCTGCTTCTTGGGCACGACGACGCCGACGAGAGCCGGGGAGTCATCCCCTCTCCCGCCGGCGTGGTAGTGCACGACCAGCCTGCGGTTCCCGCAGCGCGTACCCCGACGAATCGCGGTAGTGAAGTCCTCACCCCGCGCTAATCGGTGCGCCGCGCCGAGCACCTCAGGCGGCGAGGCGAGCGCGACCCTTGCGGCGCCGCGAAGCGAGGACGGCGCGGCCTGCGCGGGTGGACATGCGCTTACGGAAGCCGTGCACCTTGGCACGACGACGGTTGTTCGGCTGGTAGGTCCGCTTGCTCACGGGCTTAACTCCTGCTTGAGGTGATCGGAACAGTGCATCGCGAGGTTCGCGGCACTGTCGCTCGTGCGGCTGCCCCATGGTTCGGGACCTGACTCCGCGCGAACGTCTGCAACAGCCTACGTTTGGCCCTCTTGCCGGTCAAACGAATGTGGCCGACTGTGACCACTGTGACCGGTGGCGTCATCCACATCCTCTCCACACTCCGTCCACAACCGGGGTTGTCCGTGTCCACGGCTGTGGGAAGCGCTGCGTCCACACCCTTGCGGATATGTGGATAACTCCTTGACCTGTGCGTACCTCCTCGAAAGCCCCGTCAATGACGACACATCTGTCATTCCGCGGGCTCGCAGCACATGATCGGAGCCATCCATACCTACTGTTTTCAGAGTTTATTCTGAACGTTGTCTGTGAGTCATCGCTCTGTGTGTCCCCAGGTGTGGACAAGGCTGTGGAGAACCAGCATGATGGGACGCCTGGTCAAGACCTTCCGGTTCGCCAGCTCCACACAACCCTGTCATCATCGACACAGGGCCCCGGCCGGCGTCGGTCGGGTTGCAAGTCACCGGGTTCATCAACCATGCCGATCAGGAGTCCGTCGTGCCCGACGCCGCCAATACCAAATGGCTCTCAGCCCTTGAGGTGCTCTCCAGCTCCGGAGAACTGGGCCAGGGCAAGATGTCCATGATCCGCATGACCCACCTCATCGACGTCGACGGCACACTTGTCCTCGTCGTCGGATCGGCCTTCGCCAAGGACATCGTCGAGCAGGCACGTGCCCCCATCAGCGCCGCCATCAACCAGGTCTGGGGCCGCCCCATGCCCATGGAGGTCACGGTCGACACCTCTTCGGAGGCCTCGCGCGCACCCATGCCCCCAGTGGCCCCCGAGCCCGTCAACCTGGCGACCGTCGCCCCCGCACCGGTATCCTCCCCGTCCCCCTCGGTCCTGCCCCAGCCGTCGGGGCCCTCCACCGTATCGGCTGTGTCGGACATGTCCGCTGCGCCCACCGTTCCAACGGTGCCCGCCTACGGTGAGCAGCTTGCCAAACCCTCGCCCTACTCGGCGAGCGCCCCCTCACCGATGCCTCACTCCCAGGCCTCCGCATCCTCGGCGCCATCAACGATGCCCGGTTCCCTCCCCGCCAGGTCGAGACTTCCCGGCACCTACAGCCCCGGGAGCACCAGCCCCCAGAACCCCACCGGGCTGCTGACCCCCACGGCGGCCCATGACGTCTCCCAGCTCAATCCGAGATACACCTTCGACACCTACGTCACCGGGTCCTCCAACCGCTTCGCCCACGCCACCGCGCTGGCCGTGGCCGAGGCCCCGGCCCGCGCCTACAACCCCCTGTTCATCTACGGCGGCTCCGGCCTGGGCAAGACGCACCTCCTGCACGCGATCGGCCACTACGCCCAGACCCTCAACCCGGGAATCCGCGTCAAGTACGTCAACTCCGAGGTCTTCGTCTCCGACTTCATCGCCTGCGTGCGCGACGGCAACCAGGACGACGGCCGCATGGAGGGCTTCAAGCGCCGCTACCGCGAGGTCGACATCCTCCTGGTCGATGACATCCAGTTTCTCCAGGGCAAGGAGTCGACCCTCGAGGAGTTCTTCCACACCTTCAACTCCCTGCACTCCTCCGGCAAGCAGGTAGTCCTCACCTCCGACCAGCCCCCCAAGGCCCTCGGTGGGCTCGACGAGCGCCTGCGCTCCCGCTTCGAGTGGGGCCTGCTGGCCGACGTCCAGCCCCCGGACCTGGAGACCCGCATCGCGATCCTCTCCCGCAAGGGCACCGCCGAGGGCCTCGACCTGCCCTTCGACGTCCTGGAGTACATCGCCTCACGCATCACCACCAACATCCGCGAGCTCGAGGGCGCACTCATCCGGGTGACTGCCTTCGCCTCCCTCAACAAGCAGCCCGTCGACCAGACCCTGGCCGAGATGGTCCTCAAGGACATCATCTCCGACCCCGAGGGCCAGGAGATCACGACCTCCCTCATCATGGCGCAGACCGCCGACTACTTCGGCATCACCATCGACGACCTGTGCTCGGCCAACCGCTCACGCACCATGGTCTCGGCCCGTCACATCGCCATGTACCTGTGCCGTGAGCTCACCGACCTCTCCCTGCCCAAGATCGGGCGGGAGTTCGGCGGACGCGACCACACCACCGTCATGAGCGCCGACAAGAAGATCCGCACCCTCATGGCCGAGCGGCGCTCCACCTTCAACCAGGTCACCGAGCTGACCAGCCGCATCAAGCAGGCCGCCCAGTCTCCCGCCTGACCCGACGACGCACCAGGGCCCGGAAGTCATGTTTCAACGCCGCCCCGACCTACTACCACCCCCGGGCGCTCTACTCCACGAGGGTCGGGATCCACTGGCCAAGGGTTGTGCGTACTGCACGAAGGCCCCACCTACCCCCAGTACCCCCAACCCTCCTCCAGTAGCACCCCACCCTCGTGCAGTACATCCAGACGACGACGGACACATCCCGGACGACCGTGACCGGCCCGCTGTGGATGGTGCTGAGGACGGCACGTGGAGGAGCGAGCGTGTCGCTGTGGAGGTAGCGCACCCCCACTGTGGAATGACATGAATGTCATTTACTCTCTCCACCGGGACCCTCGCCTGCTCACCAGAACCACCCACGTGTCATTCCCCAGCGCCACCGGCGTCATGACAGCGAAAAATCCGGTTATCCCCAACATCCACACGTGCTACTACACCTACAAACCCAAATGACATGAATCGCGAAGCACGATCGGCCAACGAGGCCGAACCCGGACCGGCGGGCGCTTGTCATTCAGAGAGGCGTATGGGAGGAACATGGGTGATCACTGGTGACAGGGTGACTCCTGCGGACTACCGTCTACACTCTCGACCCAGGACTGCGTACCCAGCGACGCCGTTCCGATGACGACTGTCCGCCGGCGACCTGCCGGCACCACGTTTTTTCTCGGCTCAGTAGTGCCACGACGCCTACCGGCCGACCGACCACGATTGACGGAGGCACCTACCGTGAAGCTCAGGGTTGACCGAGACATCCTCGCTGAAGCCGTCACCTGGACTGCGCGATCCGTGCCCGCCCGTCCGCCGGTACCTGTGCTCGCCGGAGTTAGGCTGGAGGCCACGGGCTCCAGCCTGGTCCTGGCCTCTTTCGACTACGAGGTCTCGGCCCACTGCGAGGTGGCCGCCGACGTCGAGGAGGACGGCGTCGTCCTGGTCTCCGGACGACTCCTGGCCGATATCGCCAAGGCACTGCCGAACAAGCCTGTTGACCTGGAGGTCGAGGGCAACAAGGTCGCCGTCTCCTGCGGATCGGCCCGTTTCTCCCTGGCGGCCATGGCCGCTGACGACTACCCGGCGCTGCCGGTCATGCCCGCCGTCGCCGGAACGATCGACGCCCACGACCTGGCCCGCGCCGTCGGCCAGGTCTCCATCGCCGCCTCCCGCGACGACACCCTGCCCCTGCTCACCAGCGTCCAGATTGAGGTCGAGGGCAGCTCGCTGGTCCTCATGGCCACCGACCGCTACCGCCTGGCCATGCGGGAGCTGACCTGGTCGCCGTCCAACACCGAGCTGTCCACCACGGCCCTGCTCAAGGCCCGAACCCTCTCCGACGTCGCCAAGTCCCTGACCTCTTCCGGAGACGTGACCGTGGCCCTCAGTAGCGAGTCGGCGGCCTCCAGCCTCATTGGCTTCGAGGCCGGCGGCAGGCGCACCACCTCCCTGCTCACCGACGGCGACTACCCGCCGGTGCGCCGCCTCTTCCCGGAGTTCACCTCGATCCACGCCACCGTGGGCACCGACGAGCTCATGGCCGCGGTGCGCCGCGTCAGCCTCGTCGCCGACCGCTCCACCCCCATCCACATGTCCTTCACCCAGGGCAACCTGGAGCTTGACGCCGGACAGGGCGACGACGCCCAGGCCACCGAGCAGCTCGTCGCCCACCTCGAGGGCGACGACATCTCCACCGCCTTCAACCCCGGCTACCTCCTGGACGGCCTGGGTGCCCTCAACCAGCCCTACGTCCGCCTCGACTTCACCCACGCCTCGAAGCCCGCGGTGCTCACCGGCATGGACTCCATCGGGGGCACCGAGGACTCCTCCTTCCGCTACCTGCTCATGCCGATCCGCTTCGGAGCCTGAGACCCGACGGTGCATGTACGTCTCTGACCTCTCCCTGGACGACTTCCGCTCCTACCGCAGCCTGGTGCTGTCCCTGGAGCCCGGCCCCAGCGCCTTCGTCGGCTCCAACGGGCAGGGCAAGACCAACCTCGTCGAGGCCATCGTCTACCTGGCGACCCTCTCCTCCCACCGGATCGGCGCGGACACCGCCCTCGTGCGACGGGCGGCGCCGGGGCAGGCCCAGCCGGCCGGCGCCGTCGTGCGCGCCCGGGCCGTCCACGGGGAAAGACCCAGCGTCCTGGAGATCGAGATCATCGCGGGCAAGGCGAACCGGGCCCGCCTCAACCGGGGCGGCTGCCGACCCCGCGACCTGCTCGGGGTGCTGCGTACGGTCGTCTTCGCCCCCGAGGACCTCTCCCTGGTGCGCGCTGAACCCGGGGTCCGCCGGGGCTTCCTCGACGACCTGACGGTCACGCTGCGCCCGGGCCTGGCCGGGGTGCGCGCCGAGCACGACAAGATCCTCGCCCAGCGCGCCAGCCTCCTGAAGTCGGCGCGCGCGGCCCGTTCCTCGACCGCCTCGATGCTCTCCACCCTGGAGGTCTGGGACGCCCAGCTCGCCTCGGCGGCCGCCCGGCTCATCGCCGCCCGGGTCGACGTCGTGAGGCGCCTGCGACCCTGGGTGGCCTCCGCCTACGAGACCGTCTCGGGGACCTCCGGGCAGCGCTCCCGCGCCCAGCTCGCCTACCGCTCGAGCCTGCTGACCCACGAGGAACACCCGGAGCCCGACCCCCACGACGAGTCGGCCTGGCTCGCCGGGGAGGAGACGCTCCTTGACGAGACCACCGTGGCCACGCGCCTGGAGAACGCCATGGGTGAGCTCCACGCCCGGGAGATCGACCGCGGTGCGAATCTCGTCGGCGCGCACCGTGACGATCTCTCCCTGTTCCTGGCCGGTCTGCCCGCCCGCGGATTCGCCTCCCACGGCGAGCAGTGGTCCCTGGCCCTGGCGCTGCGCCTGGCCTCCTACGACATGCTGCGCACGGACATCGACGCCTACGGCGGGGACGGCGAGCCGGTCCTCATCCTCGACGACGTCTTCGCCTCCCTCGACGAGCAGCGCCGCCGCGCCCTGGCCCAGATGGTCGCCGGAGCCCAGCAGGTCCTGCTGACCGCCGCCGTCGACGACGACGTCCCCGCCGAGCTCGCCGGCGCCCGGTACCGCGTGGCCGACGGTGAGGTCACCCGTGGTTGAGCCCTCCGCACCCGCCGGTGACGGCCCGCTGCCCGATGTCCTGGCCCAGCGGGCCCTGACCCGTCAGCGCGCCCAGGCCTGGGAGAAGGGCGACAGTCGCGTCCCGGTCCGCAGGCTGCGTGAGCCGGCCGGCGGTTCCGGGAGCGAGGGCGCGCAGCAGGCGGCGCCCTGGGACCAGCGCCGCGAGCTGGCCCATGCGCTGGGCCAGAACCCGGATGACCCGGACGACCGGGGCCCCGGGCTGGCGCGGGGGCGCGACCGGCCCGGCCCCACCCCCTTCGACCCCCGCACTGGGCAGCGCGAGCTGCGCCGTATGGTGGCCGACAACGGCTGGGCCGGAAAGCTCGCGGTGGCCGGCGTCGTCGCCCGGTGGCGGGCCATCGTGGGCGAGCAGGTCGCCGAGCACTGCACCATCGAGTCCTTCGACGCCGGGCGCATCACCCTGCGCGCCTCGTCGTCGAGCTGGGCCCAGCAGCTCCGACTCCTCCAACCCACCATCGAGGCCAGGATCGTTGAGGCCCTGCGCTCGGGTCCCGGCGGCCGCCAGGCCGGAGGGATCAGCACCGGCGACGGGGTGGAGCTGCGGATCCTGGGGCCTGCCGGCCCGACCTGGAAGCGCCGCGGAGTCGGCCTACGCGGCGCCCGCGGTCCGCGCGATACCTACGGATAGCGGCAGCGCGGGTATCATTGGCAACGCACCAGTCGGAGCCGTCGTCGTCGGAAAGACACGGAGCGGGCGCCTGACGTCGGGCGGCGCGGTGACCCACGCGAGACAGAGGTGACCACGGGCACGCTCCCAGCTGCTCACGGCGCAGCGGTTCACGGGCCCGTCTACGCTAGAATGCGGTGAAACCGCCCAAGGTGCGCCCAGGACCGTCCTGATGTACCCACCTACGTGTGCGCACGATTCTCCTCAGGATCGTCGTGTGAAGGGACCGGACGGAGACATCGGACCACTGAGGTCCCGATGCGCACAGATTGAGGAGCAACTGACACGTGTCTGACCAGGACGCCACTGTGAATCACGATTACGGAGCCTCGGACATCACCGTCCTCGAAGGGCTCGAAGCGGTCCGGAAGCGCCCCGGCATGTACATCGGTTCCACCGGTGAGCGGGGCCTGCACCACCTCGTCTACGAGGTCGTCGACAACTCCGTCGACGAGGCCCTGGCCGGCTACTGCGACCACATCGAGGTCACCATCCTGGCCGACGGCGGCGTGCGCGTCAGCGACAACGGCCGCGGTATCCCGGTCGACGAGCACCCCACCGAGCACAAGCCCACCGTCGAGGTCGTCATGACGATCCTGCACGCCGGCGGCAAGTTCGGAGGCAGCGGCTACGCCGTCTCCGGCGGTTTGCACGGCGTGGGCATCTCCGTGGTCAACGCCTTGTCCACCCGGGTGGACACCGAGGTCCGCCGGCAGGGTTTCGTGTGGCGCATGTCCTTCGCCGACGGCGGCCGCCCCATCACCGAGCTCGTCAAGGGTGAGGCCACCGAGTCCACCGGCACTACCCAGACCTTCTACCCGGACCCGACCATCTTTGAGACGGTCGACTTCGACTACGAGACGCTGCGCCGTCGCTTCCAGCAGATGGCCTTCCTCAACAAGGGCCTGCGCATCACCCTGACCGACGAGCGCCTCGGCGTCCAGGACGCCGGCGACGAGATCGCCGGGGACGACTCCGCCCCCGACGCCCCCGAGGTCGGCTTCCGCACCGACTCCTACTGCTACGAGCACGGCCTGCGCGACTACGTCGCCTTCCTCAACAAGTCCAAGAAGGCCGAGCTCGTCCACCCCGAGATCATCGACTTCGAGGCCGAGCAGTCCCTGGGCGAGACCCACTCCATCAGCCTGGAGATCGCCATGCAGTGGACCAGCGCCTACTCCGAGTCGGTCCACACCTACGCCAACACGATCAACACCACCGAGGGCGGCACCCACGAGGAGGGCTTCCGCACGGCGCTGACCACCCTGGTCAACAAGTACGCCCGGGACAAGGGCCTGCTCAAGGAGCGCGACGACAACCTCACCGGTGACGACATCCGTGAGGGTCTGACGGCCGTCATCTCCGTCAAGCTCTCCGAGCCGCAGTTCGAGGGCCAGACCAAGACCAAGCTCGGCAACACCGAGGCGCGCACCTTCGTCCAGCAGACGGTCTACGCCCAGCTCGGCGACTGGCTGGACTCCCACCCCGGCGACGCCCGCGCCATCATCACCAAGGCCTCCCAGGCCGCCGCCGCGCGCCTGGCCGCCCGCAAGGCCCGCGAGGCCACCCGCCGCAAGGGCGTCCTGGAGTCGGCCTCCATGCCGGGCAAGCTGCGCGACTGCTCCTCGAAGAACGCCGCGGACTCCGAGATCTTCATCGTCGAGGGCGACTCGGCCGGTGGCTCCGCCGTCGGCGGCCGCGACCCCGAGCACCAGGCGATCATGCCGATCCGCGGCAAGATCCTCAACGTGGAGAAGGCGCGCCTGGACCGGGCTCTGTCCTCCGACACGATCCGCAGCCTCATCACCGCCTTCGGCACCGGTATCGGTGAGGACTTCGACATCGCCAAGCTGCGCTACGGCAAGATCGTCATCATGGCCGACGCCGACGTCGACGGCCAGCACATCGCCACCCTTCTGCTGACCCTCCTGTTCCGCTACATGCGTCCGCTCATCGAGCACGGCCACACCTACATCGCTATGCCGCCGCTCTACCGGCTCAAGTGGTCTAACGCCGAGCACGAGTTCGCCTACTCCGACGCCGAGCGCGACAAGCTCCTGGCCGCCGGACAGGAGCAGGGCCGCCGCCTGCCCAAGGACGGCGGGATCCAGCGCTACAAGGGTCTGGGTGAGATGAACGACCACGAGCTGTGGGAGACGACCATGGACCCCACGACCCGGATCCTCAAGCAGGTCACGCTCGATGAGGCGGCCGACGCCGACGAGACCTTCGCGATCCTCATGGGTGACGACGTCGAGCAGCGGCGCTCTTTCATCCAGCGCAATGCCTCTGACGTCCGCTTCCTGGACATCTGAGCGGCACCGAGCCACACGTGAACCGCCGGCCCGCTGCCGGCGACCTCCTCTGAACACGAAGGAATCCTGTGAGCGACGAAGTTGAAGAGATCATCGGCGACGAGGGAGCGACGAACGTAGCCGCCCCCGAGCGCATCCAGCCGGTCGACCTCCAGATGGAGATGCAGCGCTCCTACCTCGACTACGCGATGAGCGTCATCGTGGGCCGGGCCCTGCCCGACGTGCGCGACGGGCTCAAGCCGGTCCACCGCCGCGTCCTGTACGCCATGTACGACGGCGGCTACCGCCCCACCGCCTCCTTCTCCAAATCCTCCCGCGTCGTCGGCGACGTCATGGGGACCTACCACCCCCACGGCGACAGCGCCATCTACGACGCCCTGGCCCGCCTGGTCCAGTGGTGGTCGCTGCGCTACCCGCTGGTGGCCGGCCAGGGGAACTTCGGCACCCCCGGCAACCTGGGGCCCGCCGCCCCCCGGTACACCGAGTGCAAGATGGCGCCCCTGGCCATGGAGATGCTCCGGGACATCGACGAGGACAGCGTCGACTTCCAGGACAACTACGACGGACGCAACCAGGAGCCGGTCATCCTGCCGGCCCGGTTCCCCAACCTCCTGGTCAACGGCTCCGAGGGCATCGCCGTCGGCATGGCCACCCGCATCCCGCCGCACAACCTGCGCGAGGTCGCCCGCGGCGCCCAGTGGTACCTCGAGCACCCCGACGCCTCGCGCGAGGAGCTGCTCGACGCCCTCATCGAGCGGATCCCCGGACCCGACTTCCCCACCGGCGCCACCATCCTGGGCCGGCGGGGCATCGAGGACGCCTACCGCACCGGCCGCGGCTCCATCACCCAGCGGGCCGTGGTCAACGTCGAGGAGATCCACGGCCGCCAGTGCCTCGTGGTCACCGAGCTGCCCTACCAGGTCAACCCCGACAACCTGGCTGACAAGATCGCCCAGCTCGTGCGCGACGGCCAGGTCACCGGCATCGCCGATATCCGTGACGAGACCTCCGGGCGCACCGGTCAGCGACTGGTCATCGTCCTCAAGCGCGACGCCGTGGCCAAGGTGGTCCTCAACAACCTCTACAAGCGCACCCAGCTGCAGGACAACTTCCCGGCCAACATGCTCGCCCTGGTCGACGGGGTGCCACGCACCCTGAGCCTGGACGGGTTCGTGCGCCACTGGGTGAGTCACCAGATCGACGTCATCGTGCGCCGCTCCCGCTTCCGCCTACGCAAGGCCGAGGAGCGCCTCCACATTCTCGAGGGCCTGCTCAAGGCGATCGATGCCCTCGACGCCGTCATCGCCCTCATCCGGCGCTCGCCCACCACCGAGGAGGCCCGCACCGGCCTCATGGGTCTGCTGGACGTCGACGAGGCCCAGGCCGAGGCCATCCTCTCCCTCCAACTGCGCCGTCTGGCCGCCCTGGAGCGCCTCAAGATCCAGCAGGAGTCCGAGGAGCTGCGCGCCCGCGTCAAGGATCTGCGCGAGATCATCGCCTCCCCGGAGCGCCAGCGGGGCATCGTCTCCGACGAGCTGGCCGAGATCGTCGAGAAGTACGGCGACGAGCGCCGCACCCGGATCGTGCCCTTCGACGGCGAGATGAGCATGGAGGACCTCATCCCCGAGGAGGACGTGGTCGTCACCATCACCCGATCCGGTTACGCCAAGCGCACCCGCACCGACTCCTACCGCTCCCAGCACCGCGGCGGCAAAGGCATCCGCGGGGCCACGCTGCGCGAGGACGACGTCGTCGACCACTTCTTCGTCACCACGACGCACCGCTGGCTGTTGTTCTTCACCAACTACGGCCGCGTCTACCGCGCCAAGGGCTACGAGCTGCCCGAGGGCGGGCGCGACTCCAAGGGCCAGCACGTGGCCAACCTCCTGGCCTTCCAGCCCGGCGAGGAGATCGCCCAGATCATGGAGCTCCAGGACTACGACCAGGCCGACTACCTGGTCCTGGCCACCCGCCGCGGCCTGGTGAAGAAGACCCGCCTGAGCGAGTACAACTCCAACCGCTCCGGCGGCGTCATCGCCATCAACCTGCGCCAGGACGAGGAGGGCAACTACGACGAGCTCGTCTCCGCCCGCCTCCTGAGCACCGGGCAGGACCTCCTGCTGGTCTCCCGCGCCGGCCAGTCGCTGCGCTTCCACGCCGATGACGACACCCTGCGTCCCACGGGCCGGGCCACCAGCGGGGTGACCGGCATGCGCTTCCGCCCCGGCGACTACCTGCTGGCCATGGACGTCGTCGACCCCACCTGGCAGGACGCCGACCTGTTCGTCGTCACCGAGGGCGGCTACGCCAAGCGCACCAACGTCGTCGACTATCCCGTCAAGGGCCGCGGCGGACTGGGCGTCAAGGTCGCCAACCTCGTCGAGGCCCGAGGCAACCTCGTGGGCGCCCTGGTGACCGACTCCGGCGACGAGGTCCTGTGCATCATGGCCTCGGGCAAGGTGGTCCGCTCCGCCGTCGTCGAGGTCTCGCGCACCGGCCGGACCACGCAGGGCGTGACTTTCGCCAAGCCCGACGCCGGAGACCGCATCATCGCGGTGGCCCGCAACACCGAACGGGACATGGAGGAGGCGGTCGATGCCGCCGATAGCGCCGATAGCGCCCCGAGTGCTGAGTCGGCGGACTCCACCGATCTGGCCCAGGCCCATGCGGCCCCGGAAGGTGACACTGGCGACTCTCCTGCGGACTCAGCAGCGGACACGGTAGCGTTGGAAAACAACGAGAGTGAGGTCGAAGCATGAGCCAGCCGGTTTCCATGTCCCCTGACGGTGGGCAGTCCGCAGGCGCCGCATCCATTGTGGGTGGCGCGGATGCCTCCGGCAGTGCGTCGGGCGGCAAGAGTAAGAAGAGCAAGAAGACCATCGCCGGGCCGCGCCGCGTGCGTCTGGCCCTGACCCGGGTCGACCCCTGGTCAGTGATGAAGGCGAGCTTCCTGCTCAGCTTCGCGGCGGGCATCATGCTCATCGTCGCCACGGCGGTCGTGTGGTTCATGCTCGACGCCATGCATGTCTTCTCCACCATCGAGGATCTCGTCAAGACGGTCGCCGGTGAGCGCTCCAACACCTTCTCCGCGATCGTGGCCTACCTCGAGCTGCCGCGGGCCCTGGCCGTCTCCACGATTGTCGCCGTGGTGAATATCGTGCTGGTGACCGCGCTGACCACGCTGGGCGCCTTTCTCTACAACATCACCGCCACCCTCGTTGGTGGGATCCATCTCACGCTTGCGGACGAGTGATCGGATTTGGTCTGTCATGGCCGGACAGGTTAATCTTCTCCGGTCGCAAGGGCCTATAGCTCAGTTGGTTAGAGCGCATCCCTGATAAGGATGAGGTCGCTGGTTCGAGTCCAGCTAGGCCCACCGTCCGCGGTGAGACGATGAGGAGGTTTCATGAGGAACCGTGCAGTCGTATCAGCCGCGGTCTTTTCGTTCCTGGCCGCTGCGGGGTATGCCGCGTGGCTCAGGTTCGAGGCGGCCCGCATGGAGCGGGCCGCGTGGGCCGAGGTCACCGACCCCGTTGACTAGCAGCTGACGGAACCGGTGAGGATCCTCCCCGAGGGGCCATGGCGCAATTGGTAGCGCACCTGCTTTGCAAGCAGGGGGTTACGGGTTCGAGTCCCGTTGGCTCCACCACCTACTTCCTCGTGTTCTCTCTTCCCTCGGGGCACCCCATTGATAATGGTCGGCCCCGGGAAACGTGCTCAGTGCCGTCGTTCCACAGAAGAATCGGGACGAGGAAGACGACGTCCCGCAACAGTGTCGGCTATCGTGAAGGCCTCTTCCAGCGTTGGCATGTGTCCCAGGTAGTTGTGCCGGTACAGACCTGTACCGATTATCATGTCCACGCTTGTCTCTGCGTCTGGCCCATTCCAGGAGGCCTGCTCGATAGCGCGCTGGACGGCGTCAATCGCAGCGTTGCGCAGGGGGCTGATCACTCGTTCACGGTAGAGACGAGCGGCTTCGGGCCGGTTGATGAGCTCGAGGGCCAGCTGCGGCAGGGCACTGGCCAGAGGTGAGCTGATGAACAGTGCGTGTGTACGGACGACGATCTGGGCCAGGTCGACGAGTGGGTCGTCGCTGATGACGGCTTGCCTGTCTCCCAAGGCATCGTCGATGGCGGCGACGGCGAGATCCGTCAGTGAGGGCCATCGCCGGTAGATCGTTGACTTCGGGACTCCGGCGCTGCGGGCGACGTCATCAACCCGCAGGCCTCGAAACCCCTTCTGAGTGAGCAAGGACGTGGTGGCCTGAAGGATCCGCTGATCGACAGTGGTGTCTCGAGGACGTCCACCACGGCCGCCTGCGCGGTTGTCTCCTGAAGATCTACTCATCTGCACTTCTCCTTGACGGGAAGTCTGGCAGAGCCGACGAGGAAGCGCTACTATTAGTTGCGCAACTATCGGTATCGAAACTGGAGGTGACGACATGGACTCCGTGTCGTTGGTAACCGGGGGGCTGTTCTTCTCGTGGCTGGCTCACGACCTCGAGGAGGTGGCCACGATGCCCGGTTGGACGCACCCGCTCTTCGATAAGATCCCTTTCCTACCCGAGGACATCCGGCGTCATGGCTGTTCGCGTGAGCACGTCTATCTGGGGATCGGTCTCATGGGCGTCCTCATGGCTGCCGCCTCCATTGACGGCTACCGCACCCGTGGACGCTCGCCCGTCTACCAGGCCGCGCTCTATGGCTATGGCATGCACACCTTCAGCCACCTGGGCACAGCGGTCCTCGCTCGGGGCTACACCCCGGGGGTGGCGACGGCGCTGCCGGTCGTCCTGCCCTTCTGGATCCTTGCGAAGCGGACGCTGCGAGCCCACGGAGTCGAGGTGCGACCCCACCGGTGGGTGATCCCCGCCTTCCCGGTCATCGTCGGCACGGTGCTGGGTGGTGCGTACCTGGTGACAACAGGGCGGTCAAGGAGATGCCACTGAAAAGGAAAGCGACCTTGACGCAATGACAAGGTTGCTTTATCATTTTGGTTGTGGTCAGAGTTGACCTGGTCGATCACGGGCAACTGATCCGTTTCATTGTCTCCATGGACGGAAGGCAGCCATGACTATCGAGCGTAAGGCGGGTATCGCCTACTCCATTCGATTCACTGTCGGCGCGGTTCTGTACTCCGTCGGAGTTCTGGTCGGCCTGCGATGGGCGCGATCCATGGAAGACGATCCGTGGCGATTCGCCGTCGCACTGCTTCCCATGGTTGGTGTTGTCATCTGTGCGTGGGCGATGATGCGATTAGCCCGGGAAGCGGATGAGATGCAGGCGCGGAAGGTGATGGAGGCGCTCGTCATCTCTGCAGCGGGGACGGTGATCACGTCGATCGCCTACAGCTTCTTGGAGGAGGTGGGGGCTCCTCGCGTCAGTCTCATATGGGTCAGCGCCATATGGGCCTTCTTCTTCGGTGTCGGGATGCTGTGGTCCACCTGGCGGTACCGGTGAGAAATGATCTCAAGGTGCTGCGCGCTCAGCGCAGCTGGACTCAGGCCCGCCTCGCAGAGGAGCTGGGTGTCTCCCGCCAGACGGTCAATGCCCTGGAGGCCGGTCGCTATGACCCCTCCCTGCCCCTGGCCTTCGCCATTGCGCGCGTCTTCGGTCTGACCATCGAGGAGATCTTCTTCCCCGATGACAACGCCTCCTAGGATGAGCGCCGTGAGCCGCACCGTGGACATTCCGCCCCCGAGGCGAGGACGTCGCGAGCTCATCGAGGACACCGGGGTACGGCTCGGCCTGCACATCAAGTCCGCCGAACAGGCCATGATGGCCGCCAAGACCGAGGCCCTGAGGAGCTTCGGCCTCACAGTGGCCCAGTACGCCGCCATGCTCTCCCTGTACTACGTGCCCGAGCAGTCCTCGGCCCAGCTGGCCAGGGCCGCCGCGGTCACTCCGCAGACGATGGCCACGGTCATTGCCAAGCTGGAGCAGAAGCAGCTTGTCACCCGCCGCCCCTCCTGCGACCACGCCAAGGTCCTCATCGCCTCACTCACGCCCGAGGGCGAGGTCCTAGTACTGCGCGCCGACGAGGTCGCCCGCCGCATCGAGCAACGCATGGCTGAGGCCTTCACCGCTAAGGAGCGCCAGCAGCTCACCGAGATGCTCGGCCGAGTCACCACCCTCCTGCGCGACGACCTCGAAGCCGAGTAGAGGCCGACAGGTAGGAGGACTCCCGGCCCCGGATCCGTAACGATCATGCGAGTGAGACGGGGTGCCGCATCTTCTCAACCTCTGGGTATGTCGCAATGTCGGAGCTACGGGCGGGGTGGGCTACACCGGGTTCATGGGGGAATCAGCTCGTTGGTGTCCAAATCTGTGACAAAGGACCAAAGGTCTCCAGACCGTATGAACGAGAACCTTGGAATCATGCGGTTTCACTCCCGCTTGCCGGCGACGATCCAAGCCTTTGTCACAGATTTGGACATTCTTGGTCCTGTTGTGGCTCCTGATGGCGCTCACGTGGCTGCTGTCGACCAGCGGGCTATCCCGTATCGAGTATCAGGTATCTGATACAGTGTTGATAACTGATACAGGAAGGTGTTGCCCATGAAGGCCATGCAGATCGTCGGCTTCGATGGCCCGGCGTCCGGGCTGCGCTACCAGGAGGCCCCCACTCCCGAGCCCGGACCGGGTCAGATCGCCGTGGATGTGGACCATGCCGGCGTCGGCTACGTCGAGGCGCTCTTCACCGAGGGCCTCGTGCCCATCGACCTGCCCTGGACCCCCGGGCTGGAGGTGAGCGGTCGAGTCCGCGCTCTCGGCGACGGGGTGGATGGCTATCGGGTCGGGGATGCCGTCGTTGCCCTGACCATCACCGGAGGTGGCGGCTACGGGCAGGTCGCTGTGGCTCCCGCGGAGCTCGTGGCACCGCTCCCGGCGGGACTCGATCCGGTTTTGGCCGCGGCGGTTCCGGCCAACTCGACGACGGCTCTCGTCGCCCTGGAGGAGATCGCCCACCTACGCCGCGGCGAGAGCGTGCTGGTCCATGCTGCCGCCGGCGGTCTCGGCTCACAGGTGGGCCAGGTGGCCCGGCTGCTCGGTGCGGGCCGCGTTGTCGGCGTCACCCGCAGCGAGGCCAAGCGCCAGGAGATCCTGGATCTGGGCTATGACGAGGCCTGGCTGACCGAGGATCTCGCGGAGGCCGACCCCGCCCAGTTCGACGTCGTGGCCGACCCGGTGGCCGGCCCGGCCAGGCTGCGCAGCCTCGACCTGCTGCGCACGGGCGGACGGCTCCTGGCTCTGGGGGACGCCTCCCAGGCGCAGGACCAGCAGGTGAGCACCACGTCGCTGTGGCTGCGGGGCATCGGCGTCATCGGCTTCAACCTCGGGGCCTTCAGCCAGGCAAATCCGGCACTCGTCGGCGGCCACCTGAGGCGCGCGGTGGAGCTCGTGGCCTCCGGAGAGCTCCGTGTCCACGTCACCGACCGCCTCCCGATCCAGGAGGCCGCGCAGGCAATCACAGCGGTGCGCGCGGGAACCACCACCGGCAAGATCGTCTTGACCTACTCACAAGACTGACGAACCGTCCAGGTCCGCAAGAATCGTCGGTGAGTTCTGGGCGCCATATGAGCATCATGGTGCGCATGAGAGAAACGATCGGCTCCTTCGACGTCGTTGGCCTGCCTCTTCGGACATCGAACCGAGAAGCGGCCCGCACCATTCCTCCTCACTGGCGGGCCGCTGCCGACGCCGGGCTTCTCGTACTCGAAAAGCCCGGCGTCGGCAGCGGCATCTATGCGGTCTACACCGACTACGAGACTCCCGGTGACGATGTCGACGGTGTCTACACCCTCGTTATCGGCAGGCGTATCGAGGTCGGAGGTCCGGTTCCCCCTGGCCAGGTGACTGTGACGATCCCGAACTCCACTCGCGACATCGTCACGCTGGCCGATGCTCGGCCGGAGAGTGTCTATGACGCGTGGGTGGATGTCTGGGCCCGCGAGGACCTGACCCGTGACTATCGTGCTGACTACGAGTACTACGCTCCGGACGGCTCGATTCACCTGTCCATCGGGGTTCTTTCGGACACATGAGGGCTGAGCAGTACCAACGCCAGCTCGACGTTGTCACCGACTACATCTACACGCATCTTGACGACGACCTCAGCCTGGAGACTCTCGCTCACGTCTCCGGGTTCTCCCGCTATCACTGGCACCGCATTTACCGGGCGGTGCGCGGGGAGACGGCCGCTCAGACCGTACGCCGTCTCCGTCTGGAGCGGGCTGCCGCCATGCTCACAGAGACCTCGTGGCCGGTGGAACGGATCGCCTGGAAAGCCGGGTTCACCGGCACCGAAGTGTTCAGTCGAGCCTTTCTCCGCGCATATAGGACGACTCCCAGCCGATTCCGCATCGGTGGACGCCCGGCATCGATCGATTCACCAGTGACGAGTTGTGGTTCGGGATCGATGTCGTCGGTGAGTCAGGACCCGGGGTGGGCGGTTCGTGTGGAGACTCGCCGCGGCTATCGACTTGCCGTATCCGAGCACCGTGGTTCCTATATGGATATCGGCCGGGCGTTCAGCCGAGTCAGAGACCGTGTGGGCTCCGGGAGTCTGATGGTTGCCATCTATGAGGACGATCCCGATGCCGTTCCCCCGGCTGATCTGCGCTCGGCGGCTGGAACCGTCGTCGACCCCGGTACGAAGATTCCCCACGGCCTTGCTGAGAGGATGGTGCCGGACGGACGGTACGCGATCATGCGTTACATCGGCCCGTACTCGTCGATGCATGCCGCCTACCTGTGGCTCTACGGTCAGTGGCTGCCGAGCTCGGGCGAGGAGCCGCGAGACCATCCGGTCATCGAGGAGTACCTCACCGACCCGGCGACCACCCCGCCTGTCGACGCTGTCACCGACATCCTCCTGCCGCTCCTGTGAGGCATCTGGCCTGATGCGGCCCATCAAGATCGTCCTGACTCACGAGTGCCGTTAGGCGTCTCGCCGGAGCGTCTGCCGTCTGGCGATGAGGACGCTTCCGACGGTGCACAGTGCGATGACGACCAGGGCCGCGATCACTGGCATCGCATGCAGCCCCGTCGGCAGGAGCAGCGCGGTGGGAAGCTGGCGGGACATTCCCGGTACCTGGTTCATCACCGGCAGCACGAGGACCAGGAGCGTGGTCAGGGCGATGGCCGTCGTCGTCCGACGCAGGCCGGCCGCAAGCAGGTGGCCGATGCTCATCGCCATGACGACATAGAGGCTACTGGCCACCCACGTCCTGACCACCATGGCGACAGGCGGGTGTCCGATCGCGCCGGAAGTCACGACGACGGTGAGGAGCAGACCGCACGAATACGTTGCCCATGCGACGAGCCAGTCGACGGCCAGACGTGGGAGCAGCACGGTGCTCAACCGGCGTACCCGGGTCCGGTAGAAGATCGAGGAGCCCGGGCGCGTATCCCAACCTATTGAGGTGATCGCCACTGCCACCGTCACAATGAGTCCCAGCTGCATGGCGGACTGGTTGAACAGGGACACGGCATCGGCCGGTGTGGCCTGCGAGGCCGAGATCGTGAGCTGGTCGCTGCTCGCTGCGGCGCCGAGAATCTCAGGCATGTAGATCGCCAGAGCCGGACTGGACAGCCCGAAGAAGGCGAAGGCCACGAGTACCCCGAGACCGAGCCCGGAGCGTATGAGCCGGCGCAGCTCGACGACGAGAGAGCTCGCGATGGAGGCTCTGACGGAGTGGGCTGAGGCCAGCCGAGGTGAAGTGGGCATCAGGACTCCTGTCCGGTGACGAGGCTGGCGAAGGAGGCGTCGAGGTCGCGGCCCGTCAGCGTCACCTCGAGCATGGGGAGGTCCACCTGCTCCATGACCTGGGGAAGCAGGGCCGTCCCCATCTCGAGGCTCGGGAACCGGACCGTGCAGGTGGTTGTGGTCGGTGTGGTGAAGGAACCGCTGGGGAACGCCTCGTTCAGCCTCGTCGTCAGACGTGCCTGCTCGCCGGGCTCACAGGGATGAAGGAACCTGAGGGTCCAGGAGGGTTGTCGACTCGAGGTGAGGAGATCCGCCGTCGTGCCCTGGGAGATGACGCGCCCCTCATTGATGACGACGACCTGGTCGGCCAGCTGCTCGACCTCGCTGAGCAGATGGCTGGACAGGAGAATGCACCGATGCTGCTTCTGCTCCTGGATGAGACGGCGCACGTCGGCGCGGCCGACGGGATCCAGGGCACTGTTGGGCTCGTCCAGGATCAGCACACCCGGGTCCAGAACGAGTGCTGCCGCGATCCCCAGGCGCTGCAGCATCCCTCGGGAGAAGTCGGCGACCCGCCGCTCGGCCACCCGGGCCAGCCCGCACTGATCCAATGCCTCGGGGACACTGATGTCGCCGCAGGTGCCTGAGAGGGCCAAGGAGGTCTCCACGATCTCGGTTGCCGTCAGCCATGACTCGAACTGAGGAACATCCGGGCAGTAGGCCACTGTCCGGCCGTCGGTGACCTCGACGTCGCCCTCATCAGCCGGGCACAGGCCGGCGATCACGCTGAACAGAACGGTCTTACCGGCGCCATTGGGCCCGATGACTGCCGTGACTGACTGGTCGAGGGCCTCCAGGCAGATGTCATGGATCCCGGCTCCATTGGCGAAGACCCGACTCAGGTGACTGACGTGCACAGCGGTGCCGGGAGGCATCACAGATCTCCGTCACTCAGCGTTGTTCTGCTGTCCCGTCCCAGGGCCAGGTAGGCCACCGCCCCAAGAGGGATGACGAGCACCACGATAAGAGCCCAGACCGCCTTGGGCAGGTGCTTGACGCGGGAGCGTCTGACGATATCGATCAGACATGCCACGACCACGATGGCGACCAGAACGATGACGGGGATCCAGATGGCCGGATGGCCAGGAGCGTTCACGATGACGGCTCGCTTTCTCGGTGAGGGATGAATGGGAAGGGGGTGGTGGTCAGTCGCTCTGCTCGCCGTCGGGCCGTGGGATGAGGACCGTGGTCAGCGTCCGACGACGCCGGTCGCCTCCGGGCTGATTCCCCAGCAGGTTCTGCAGGGCCTGGGACACGGTGTCCAGGAAGGTGTCGACCTCGGCCTGGGTCGCCCAGAAGCTGGCCTGGGTGAAGTTCACCCGGTCCTCGGTGAGATCAGGACGATCGCCGTCGCGGATGTACGCGGAGAAGTCGCCGATAAGTCCGGTGGTGAAGACCGTGAACACCGTCATGAGCTCCTCGCGGCTCAAGGAGCCGAGATCCTGCGGAGTCGGGTTGGCCATTCCAGGGGTGACTCGATAGGTCTTCTCACTGGTCCCCCGGACCTGCCGCTCCTGAGCCACCTCGATGAGCCCGTGCGAGGCGAGGTGGTTGACGTGCCGGTAGAGCGTCGCGATGGGGACGTCGACAAGGTGCGCATGTAGCTGATGAGGCGTGAGGTCGCCGTCGGCGAGCAGTGTCTGGATGATGCGCAGACGAACCGGGTGCAGCAGTGCGGAGGAGGCCATACCCGAACAGTATCAGTATCGATACTGAAAGCAAAGGTGGGGGCGGAAACGGCTGACGGGCTGCAGATGCTTCGGCATCGGCAGCCCGTCAGCCGTGCTCATCCGCTGGGAGGATCACTCCCTCACGGGGCTTTCGTCAGTCCATACCGGCCCGACGGCGTCGGTAGGCCTGGACCAGCATGACCGGTACCGTGATCCCCAGCACCGCCCCTCCGGCGATGAGGAAGGTGTCGGCCGCGCTCCCTCCGGTGAAGGGGATGGCGGGCACCGCCGACTTGCGGTTGGAGATCTTGCCCAGCGCCACGACCTGTCCCTGGGCGGAGATGGTGATGGTGCGGGGGGTGGCGTCCAGGACGTAGCCGACTGGCGGCTTGGTCTCAATGAGCCAGTAGGAGCCGTAACCCAGCTCCGCCAGCGTGAAGGCTCCGGGATTCGCATCGGTGTCCAGGCCGCCCTGGGCGCAGGTGCCCACGCAGTCGGTGATGGTGCGGGCCTGATCCGGCTGAGGCCGACCGTTGGAGTCCACGGGAATCAGCGACCACTGGGCGCCCTTGATGGGGTTGCCGCGCTCATCGGTCTTAGTCCAGGTGGCCGATCCCTTGATCCGGGTGTTGGTGACCTGCCCCAGGTCGAGGGTGGGGGTGTTGTCGTCCCTGCTGGCAGCGGGCGCTGATCCGTCCAGGGTCTTGGTCACGGTGGTGCTGGACAGGTGGTAGCCGGCCGGCGCCTGGGTCTCGGTGATGGAGTACTCGCCCCAGGTGAGCCCCACAACCTTGAAGTACCCGGCACGAGGGTCTTGGTCTACCGAGCCGTTGGGGCACGTGGCTTTGCCGCCGGCGGCGACGCAGTCGGTCACTTCCTTCCGGCCGCCGTTGAGCGCCGGCGAGGACAGAGTGAAGACGGTCCCCGCCAGGGGGTTGCCGGCGTCGTCGACCTTGCTCCAGATGACCTGTCCGGGCTGAGCCGTGTTGATCATCGTGCACTGCATCCACTCACCGGTGGCCAGATCCAGGGTCTTGGAGGCGGTGTTGACGGTCGATGATGGAGTCCTGATATCCGAGTTCGGGTGCGGCACGCAGGAGACGGTGGCCTTGTACCCGGCGGACTTGGGCGACGACGAGGACTCCGACAGCACCGTCTGGCCCTGGGGCAGGTAAGCGGCGTCGAAGCCACCGGCGCCTGAGGCGGTCTTACCGCTCCTGGGAGTGGCGGTGAGCGTCCAGTCCTTGGCGGACAGGCCCAGAGAGCCGGCCGCGGTGTTGTCCACCTGCTTAACCATGGTCAGGTTGGGCAGCTGGACCTGCACCTGGTGGTCCTCGACCTCACCGTTGACCGTGATGCCGGTGGGCTGAGGGTCCTCGGCTGCCTGACCGTTGGGCGGGCGACCGGTGATGCGCAGACGCATGAAGGTGGCGGCACCGTTGCCATTGATGGTGCTCCGCTTGGCGTCCTGGGGGACGGTCCAGGTCACGGTGGCCTTGCCCGCGCTGGAGCAGGAGGTCACCGCGGAGCGCTCACCGGCGGAGAAGACGCCGTCCCGGTTCCAGTCCACCCAGCCGGCGATCTTGGTGTTACTGCCCGAGCAGGTGATCTCCTGGCTCCACTTCTTGCCGATGTCGGTCCAGATGACGCGGTCCCAGCCAGCGGGCAGGGCGTCCTCATCATCAATATCCGTGGTGTCGTCCCTCGAGGCGTCAGCGCTGTGAGCGACGCTGTCATCGTTGTCCGTCAGGGCACCCAGGCGCACGACGGCGGAGTTCGTGGTGGCCACGTTCCTCCGGTCCGCCGCCTCACTGAGGTTGTACCAGTCTCCGGCGTCGCCCTCATACGGTGTCTTGCCGCGGGCGATGTTGCGCTCTCCGTTGTCAGACAGCTCCCCGCCGCTCCAGGCGGGCTGGAACACGCTGCCGGCGACACCGTAGCTCTCCGGGGCGTCGCCGTAGTCCATGTAGGAGACGACGCCGAGGGCGACGGCGCCCCGACCGCCTCCGTGGATCTCGACATAGCCACTGCGCATGTTGCTCAGCAGCATGACCGAGGAGGGACCGTAGCCGTTGGGGACTTTGGCACTGCACTCGGCGTCGTCCGGGCGGAACTTCAGGCCGGGCCTATCGCCAACAGGTGTGGAGACGGAGACCTTGCCCACGACGGAGTTTGTGATGCACCCCTGTGTCCGGGCGCTCTCCAACAGGCGGTAGGTGACGCTTTCAGAGGCGACGTAGGGGATCGGGGAAACGGAGATGTACTCCTTCTGGCCGTTCGGTATGTGCCAGCTGGAGGCCTCAGCATCGGCGAAGACCATGCCCTCCATGGGCACTTCCACCTTATTGGGGAGACGTTCCAGCTGGCTCTTCGCGGGCTGGGAGGCGGAGGTGACGAGGTAGGCGCTGCACTCGACCTGGAACTGCTGCGTGGAGGAGTCCCTCAGGTTGGCGATACCCACAGGCAGGTTCGACGAGGTCATCTGGGGCTTCTTGGCAACCCCGGCGGTGTAGTTGGTGCCGTCGTTGTAAAGATGAGACAGGCCGTCGCCCCGCCAGTTACCCGGTCGGTATCCGACACTCAGGCCCCGATCCGTGGGCAGGCCCGGCTCATCCTTTCCTACGGCAGTGGTACGCACATTGGAGATGGTGCAGCGACTGGTGCGCCACATATCACCGGAGATCCGTGAAGGAGCCGACCAGACCACGCCGGTGCGCCCATCGGGAAGGACCATCGTGCCTTTTCCAGGCAAGGTATTGGTCATCTCGGTCCAGTCGATCCAGTCGATCACCTGAGTGTATTTTCCCGATCCTCCGGCAGGATTGCCATGAATGGCCTCGGCCGGGGGAACCAGGAGCGTTGCAGGACCCAGTGCGGCAGCGATCAGCGCGAACACCGAGATCGCGGCGCCGCTCCTCAGTCTCTGGTGAGACTGGCATGAGGGTTGACATGATGACGTCAGTTCCCGCCGGCGTGAGCGGACGAAGAATCGGCGAAGCATGAAACGCTACCTCAGTTTAAGGGGCATGGGCCTTGACACGGTAGCATTACGGAATTCCACAGAGAGACACAGTAAGATTCCTGTAACTCAACAGCAATAAATATCACGATTGAGTGTCATCAATGAATGACGTCCTCGGTTGGAAAGTGACGTATCGGTATTCTTCTGGGGCGGTCATGGGTACAGGTTCATCGTGTGGGCGGCGGTGCTCGGTTCTGTCTGCGCTGACGTGATGCCGTGAGGAGTCGTTGAGGCGCTGGGGTGAAGGGCTGCGCCGTCGGACGGGACTGCTTAGGATAGGCCAGGCTCAGTTACCACTCGGTCGCGGAAGGATGAGGTCATGTCACAGCCATGGGAGATCTACGACGCGCTTCTTGACGGACTGCCTGACGACGTCGTCGTGCGCACGGCGGGCCAGGGGCCCCGCTGGAGCCGTGTCCTCAACTCCGCCGGCGGCGTCGGTACGGCCTGGACCATGGATGTGCGCAGCCGCCCGGCCCTCAGCGGGGACGGGCCGCTCGACGGACGGGCGCTGCGCGACGTCGGCGCCCTGGCGAAGTCCTGGAACCTGGCTGAGGCCAGCATCGGCCAGGCCGCCATCAACTCCTGGTACTCGCGCGAGCAGACGGCTGCAGCCAACGGATTCGAGCCCACCGGGGAGGGACTGACCTGGCGCCAGGTCTTCGACCCCTACCAGGAGATGATCGCCGGCAAGAGGGTCGCGGTCATCGGGCACTTCCCCTTCGCCGAGGCCGCCCTGGCCGGCGCCGGTGAGTACATCTGCCTTGAGCGCAACCTTCAGCCCGGTGACTGGCCGGACAGCGCCTGCGAGTACATCCTGCCCGAGTGCGACGTCGTCTTCATTTCCTCATCGAGCTTCGTCAACAAGACCGCGCCGCGCCTCATCGAGCTCTCCCGCCAGGCGCACACCGTCCTGGTGGGGCCGTCGACGCCGCTCAACCCGGTACTCCTCGACTACGGCGTGGACACCATCACCGGTTTCGTCGCGGCAAGGTCACTGAGCGACCCCGTCTCCCTGGCCGAGATGGTCCCGGCCGGCGACATCGGCCCCGGTTTCCGGGTGCACCGTCATCGGGCCTGAACCGGTTGCCGCTGCCACCGGGGCCGGCCGGTGGAGGCCGGTCACGCCCCAGCGGCAGGGAATGACAAATGGAATGACGACGGCGCCGCACTAGGTCATATCCAGTGCGGCGCCGTCGTGAATTCAGAGGGGGCCGTCAGGCCTGAGCGTCCTCGGGGCTGATGCCGTAGCCGGCCTCATCCTCGGTGGAGTCGGCCCAGTACTCCTCGGCCCACGGGTCCTCAACCGGCTGGCTACGACGCCACACGACGTAGGCGCCGGCAGCGGCCGCGCCGGCGACGGCGAGCCAACCCAGGGTCTTGAGCACGCGGTGCTTCTTCTGCTTCTTCACGGGAACCTCCAATGCGGCGGACTTTGCGGCAACAGCCACGCGCTGGGCGCGCTCTGTCAGAGTACCGTCAGTACCCGCGGCAGCCTGGGCAGCCACGGCGGCGCGCTGCGCACGCGGGATGTAGTCCTCGACAACCCGGTGACGGGCCTCGTGGACCACCGGCTCCAGACGCTCCTGTGCGTCCTTGGCGGCGCGGGCCACGCCCTCGGCGGCCTTGCTGACGTGCGGAGCAGCCCACAGGGCAGCCTTCTCAGCCTGATCAACGACGGATCCGGCAAGGGATGCTGCCTCCTTGCGCAGATGAGCGGTGTCGAGTTTCTTGTCGCAGCATGTCTTCATCAGGCAGGGCATGGTTGCCTCCCAGGTTGGAAACGGATACAGACGGTCGTTGTGCAACGTGCACCAATGGTCGCACCCCTGCGCGGCCTGGCCCACACGATGTCCAGACGTTTTGCCTGGGGTGAACAGCACCGCACGCCGCTTAGGGGTTCATGCCGATGGGGTCGGGACCGTGCCACCATGGCACTCATGGAAGCGACTCTTCACACCAACCTCGGTGATATCCGCCTGGAGCTCTACCCCGAGCAGGCTCCTGAGACCGTCTCCAACTTCGTGGGGCTGGCCACCGGCCAGAAGGCGTGGACGGATCCACGCACCGGCACGGAGTCCCACTCCCCGCTGTATGACAACGTCATCTTCCACCGCGTCATCCCGGGTTTCATGATCCAGGGCGGTGACCCGCTCGGTGACGGCACCGGAGGACCCGGCTACGTCTTCGACGACGAGATCGACGCCTCCCTGACCTTCGCCGCCCCCTACGTCCTGGCCATGGCCAACGCCGGCCGCCGCCTGGGCAAGGGCACCAACGGCTCGCAGTTCTTCATCACCACCGCCCCCACGGAGTGGCTTCAGGGTAAGCACACGATCTTCGGTGCTGTCACCGACGAGGCCTCCCGCGCCGTCGTCGACGCGATCTCCGCCGTGGAGACCGACCCGCGCGACCGCCCGGTGCAGGACGTCATCATCACCTCGGTGGACATCACCGAGTAGTTCCCAGGAGGGGACGAGGCGGCTGCTCGGCAACGAGGGGCCTGCCACCGCACTGTTACCGAACCACTGGAATCTGGTGTGATTCGCCTCTGTGACGCCGCCGGGACCCGCGTCCCGGCGGCGTCATCGTATCCGGTCCACCTGTTCCAACACGCCAGCCCCGATCATCCGCACAGGAGTATCCGATGACCTCGATGAACTCATTCGCGCAACAGGCACCACCGGTGTGCCCGCGCCACCCGAGCACGGTGGCCTACGTGCGCTGCCAGCGCTGCGACCGACCCACCTGTCCCGCCTGCCAGGTACCCAGCTCCGTGGGGGTGCACTGTGTGGACTGTGCTCGTCAGGCTCAAGCCGGTCGACGTCAGACGCGCACGCTCCTGGGCGGGAACGTGGTCTCCGGTGCCCTGGTCACCAAGATCCTCGTCGGCCTGTGCGTCGTCGTCTACGCGCTTCAGGTCTTCCTCCCCGAGGTGAGGATGGGGTCGCTGGAGCTCCGCCTGGGCTTCGTGCCGGCACTGGCCGCCTCTGAGCCCTGGCGGTTCCTGACCACCGCCTTCCTCCATGCGAACTACATGCACCTCGGCTTCAACATGTGGGCCCTGTGGGTGCTGGGCGCTGCTCTTGAGCCGGTGCTCGGGCGGTGGCGCTTCACCTGTGTCTACTTGCTCAGCGCCTTGGGCGGCTCGACGATGATCTACTGGCTCTCCTGGCCGGAGACGGACTCCTGGCTCACGCTGACAGTGGGTGCCTCGGGAGCGGTCTTCGGTCTGTTCTCGGCCCTGTTCATCGTGCAGCGGCGTTTTGGGCGAGACACCTCGGGAATCGTGGCGCTGGTGGCGATCAACGCCGTTATCTCCTTCCTGGGGGCCAACATCTCCTGGCAGGGGCACCTCGGTGGGCTTCTTGTCGGAGGGATCGTCTCGGCGATCTACGCCTGGGCTCCTCGGGGGAAGCGGCAGGCTGTGGGGATCGCCGGAACCATCGCGGTCGCGGTGGCCCTGGTGGGGCTCGATCTGCTTCGGGCCTTTCTCGCCTGAGACACACCGCCCCTGTGTTGTCTCATGACTTCTGGGAGTTTCGGGTGTCATGACTTCTCAAGACACCGCCTGGGTGGGTCTGCCGGAGGGGAGGGCTGCTGCTTGGGCTTGTCGGAGGGGGCCGGCCCGGTGACTGTGGTGGCTGCCGGTG